>JAFRCB010000315.1 GCA_017404585.1 Lachnospiraceae bacterium | reverse complement strand
TTTCCGGCGGATATGTCGTTGAGCCGCTGGTAAGGCTGCTCCCGTCTTTCAAGGATAATCTCTGGGGCGGCACGAAGCTTCGCGATGTCTACGGTATGAACTGCGACTATGATATTATCGCGGAAGCCTGGGAGATGTCAGCCCACAAGGCAGGACCGAGTATCATAGCGAGCGGCCGCTACCGCGGCATGTATTTTGACGATTACGTGAAGGGTGTGGGCAAGGAAGCACTCGGGTGGAAGTGCAGTCCGCTGCAGAACTTCCCGCTTCTGGTCAAGTTCATAGATGCCAGAGATAAATTGTCTGTCCAGGTACACCCGAACGATGACTACGCGCTGGAATTCGAAAATGAATACGGTAAAAACGAAATGTGGTATGTCATGGCAGCTGAGCCCGGGGCAGGCCTCTATGTGGGCTTTAACCGTGATGTCACAGCGGAGGAAGTCGCGAGCCGTGTTGCCGACAATACGATCATGGACATTCTCAACTTCTATGAGACAAAGCCCGGTGATGTGTACTACATTCCGGCGGGGACGGTCCATGCAATCGGAGGCGGCAATCTTGTATGTGAGATTCAGCAGAGCTCCAATTCGACCTACCGTCTGTATGACTTTGACCGTCGGGATAAGTTCGGGAATCCTCGTGAGCTCCATCTTAAGAAAGCTCTTGATGTCCTCAATTTTAAGAAGTTCGTTCCTGCGGGAATCGAGTCAGTCGAGGATTCCGCCGGTACGGTCGTCAGCAGGTGCAAGTATTTTGAGGCGACGGTGTACGAGATCAAAGACGAGACACGGATTCCGATGGACACGAGCAAGTTCACATCGATTATCTGCATGAGAGGCACAGGCAAAGTATCTTTTCTTGGAAGCGAGGAGGAGCTGAAAGCCGGGGACAGCGTTTTCGTGCCCGCACTGGAGGGCGTTCTCACCGCCGGCGGTAATATGACTCTGATCCTGAGCCATGTGTGATGGCAGTCAATACTTGGGCTGAGTAAGTTGGGCTGGTTTCGAATGCAGGTCAGGAACAGTTCAGACAGGCTGTTCCTGCAATTCATTTCCGGCAGCAAAGTATCCTTCTTCGTGAGAAAAACGTTGCAGGTCCTTCTCTGCGTTTTTCTCACGAAGATGATGTTTGCGGTCGAACCAGGAACTTCGTGACAGCATGTCTGAACTGTTCCGGTGTACTTAAATAAGCTCAGACAAATGCAAAAAAAGTGTTGCAAATTCAGGTGGGGTTTGCTATAATCAATTCTGCTGTTGCGGATGCGCAGCAACTGAATACTGAGACGCTTAGCGTCATAGATTCGAGCAACGTGGAGAAGTACCCAAGCTGGCCGAAGGGACACCCCTGGAAAGGGTGCAGGTCGTTAATAGCGGCGCGAGGGTTCAAATCCCTCCTTCTCCGTCGAAAAGAAGCGGAAGTGCATAACAGCATTTCCGCTTTTTTCGTAAGATTTTTTCGGGAGGTGTATCAGGTGAACAAGCTGTTTGATGCGGATAATAAATTAAATCGCTTTCTCGCCAAGGTATTCGACTGCGGCATTCTCTCTGTCCTCTGGATCGTGTGCAGCCTGCCCGTCTTCACGATGGGAGCGTCTACGATTGCCATGTACACGGTCACCCTTAAGATGGTGAAGAATGAGGAGGGGGCAATTATTGGGAGTTTTTTTAAAGCTTTCAGGGAAAATTTCAAGCAGTCTGTTCCCGTGACACTGATCGGCATTGGGGGATATACGGTGCTGTTCGTCGACTATCTGGTCGTCAGCGGGGCTCAGGTCGGAAGGATTCTTCCCGGGATCGTGTGCGCGGCAGTACTTCTCTTTACAGCAGTCTACGCGTATGTATGTCCGCTTCTTGCCATGTTCGACAACACTGTGAAGAATACGTTCGGCAATGCCTGGAAACTGGCGGTCCTGAATCCTCTGGAGACAGGCATGTTCGTCATCTTAAATCTCGGCCCTCATATCTATTTCTATCTGCGGCCGGACCATTTCTTCGTGATACTGCCTCTGTGGTTCCTTCTGGGACCCGGCGGGCTTGCGTACATTATGTCAGTATATTTCAGAAAGATATTTGACAGACTGATACCGAAAGAAGAAGGAGAGAACGAGTAAAATGAGTGAGAGCAGCCATATTAAATATGTCGAGCGCCAGACAGACAACAGATTTCTCAACATGTATCACCTCGGCTTTGAGGACCGTGAGGGGAATCCGAGAGACTATTATTTCTGTACGCGCAATTCAGAGGACAAGCTTAAGATAAAGACACATGATCTGACACCGGAAGGTATCTGCATCTACGCAATCACCACGGAGGAACATCCGCGTCTTGTCGTTGAACGTGAATACCGTTTCCCGGTCGATGAGATGATTTATCAGCTCCCCGCGGGACTCATAGACCCGGGTGAGACACCGGGCGAGGCGGCTAAGCGTGAGATGAGGGAAGAGACGGGATTCGAGTTCACAGAGTATACCGGAGGTGAGTCTTTCTGCAGGAGACCTTTTTTCCTCGCACCGGGATTCACCGATGAGCCGGGCAGCGCGGTGTTCGGACGTGTGGAGGCCAACGTTGGACGTGAACTTGAGTCAACAGAGTGGATAGAGGTCATTCTTGCCGATAAGGCGGAGGTGCGCAGGATCCTGGCAGAGGAAAAGCTGTCGCTCAGGGCAGCATTTCTGATGATGCAGTTCCTTGCGATGCCGGATGACGATCCGTTCAGGTTCCTGGAATGCAGATAAAGTCATAAAAATCGGGTTGAATTGCCAGGGAATAAGCGGCAGTTCAACCCGATTTTTTTACGAGTGAGTCTTTATAATATACAGAGCTTTGCCGGAGCGATTTACGTAATAGCTGAAACCGGTTATAATACTAGTGATACATCTTTTCAAATGCGGCGGAACAATGCCTGATAACTGGTAAAAAGGGGGTATTAACATGAGAAAGTGGATATCGGTTTTTGCAATGATTTTCCTGTGCCTGACATTTTCACAGGGAGTCCATGCCTCAGCGATGCAGGACGTTTCAGAGTATGACGTGTGCGATGATGAAATAGCATACGCAGAAGACCCGATGGGAGCGGAAAGTGTGCCGGTACTCGGAGAGAACTCCGCCGAGGAGCCGCTGGTCGGGGCAACAGAGCAGAGCTATCCGTTTACGGTCGTGTACAGGCAGTCAGAAGCCAGGAACATGCTCAGCGAGATCAACGGTTTCAGGACAGGATCGAATGCCTGGTACTGGAACGAGGACAATGAGACCAAAACGGAATGTACCGGTCTTTCGGAACTGAGTTATGACTACGAACTTGAGAAAGTTGCCATGCAGCGCGCTGCGGAGCTGGTGGTCTCTTTCAGTCACACAAGACCGAACGGGACGGACTGCTACACGGCCTATGCTGAGCAGGGCTATACTTATTCGGCAGCCGCGGAAAATATTGCCGCCGGATATGGAAATCCACATGCTGTTTTTGTGGGCTGGCGCGAGGAAGATAAAGATTACAGCGGTCAGGGACACCGGAGAAATATGTTGGACAGCGACCTGAACCGCATCGGTATAGCTTGTGTGTCGTATGGCGGAACGCGCTACTGGGTACAGGAATTTGCATATAGTGACGAACCGACAACAGAAACTGCCGCAAATGACGCTGAGACCACAGTCCCTGTTTCTGTCGCGTCTGACATGATCGAGCGGATATCGCTGAATCCGACACCGACATCCGTCAGTGTGAGAGAAAAGGAATCTGTCTCGCTGCCGATAGTAAATTTTATTCTGAGAGTCAAAGATCACTGGAAGAATGGTCCTGTTGCCAGACCGGATGTCGAGTACACATGGTCAGTGCATAATACTTCGATGGCATAGATATCCGGAAGCGGTCTGACAGGCAAAGCTGCAGGCAGAACATCAATCACTACGACTGTTTACGGAAGAGAGATTGCAGTTACTGTTACTGTGAACCATGTTCCGGTCACAGACCCTGCAGTACCGGCGACCTGCACAGAGGAAGGCCTTACAGAAGGAAGACACTGTTCGGCATGCGGAATTATACTCACACCGCAGAAGAAGGTAGAGAAGAAGGCTCACACAGAAGTGACGGATCCTGCAGTGCCGGCGACCTGGACTAAGCAGGGTCTGACGGAGGGCAGCCACTGCTCAGTATGTAAAACCGTGATCAAAGCGCAGCAGACAGTGAAAGCACTGGGTCATAACTGGGGCGAGTGGACCGTGACGAAGGAGGCAACGTACGAAAGTGCCGGGTTGAAACGGCGGGTGTGCACCCACGATTCGTCTCATGTGGAGACACAGGAGATACCGAAGCTGACTAAGAGCGGCTTTTCTGACGTTCAGGATCCGAAGAATCCTTATTACAAGGCAATTTACTGGGCAGCAGACACCGGCATTACCAAAGGTTATTCGGACGGTACATTTGGAATCAATAAACCCTGTACGCGCGGCGAGATGATCATGTTCCTCTGGAGGTACGTCGGTAAACCTGCTCCGAAGACTGTCTCAAAGAGCCCGTTCAGGGATGTCGCGAAGACACATGCTTTCTATAAAGCAATTCTCTGGGCCTCCCAGAAGGGCATTACCAAAGGGTATTCGGATGGCACCTTCGGTATCAACAGGAATGTGAGCCGAGGCGAGTGCATGATGTTCCTGTGGAGATTAAAGGGAAAACCGGTCCCGAAGGCTGTTTCGGTCTCACCGTTCAGGGATGTGCCGAAGAGCCATGTCTTCTACAATGCGATTCTCTGGGGATATCAGAAGAAGGTCACGACAGGCTATACATCCGGCGATAAGAAAGGAACATTCGGCATCAACGAGAACTGCACTCGCGGTCAGATCGTAACATTCCTTTACCGCGCGAAATAGTTCTAAAAGACTCCGGGGCAGATGTCAACCTGCCCCGGATTTTCCCGAATACTGAAAAGAAAAAAACAAATCCCCGATTCTGCTGATAAACTCAGCATTATCGGGGATTTTATTACTGCCGGCAGCCGGACTCGAACCGGCACGGATGTTACTCCGAGGG
>JAFRCB010000314.1 GCA_017404585.1 Lachnospiraceae bacterium | reverse complement strand
ATTGCGGACGACTTCAAGCAGATCTGGCACAAGCTGCATAACGGCAAAGCTCACAGAGCGGCTCAGAAGGGTTCAAAAGAGCCTGTAAGCGACATTTCAGATAGAGGCGAGTCAGATTACCTGTCGATCAAATTCGCCGAAAAAGGCGCATTTCAGGCTTTTTACGAACAATGGCTCAAGGATCATGTTTCGTCTTCCAAAGAGGAAAAGGATATACGGCAGATTCACGGCTTGAATGTGGACATGAAGACGGGCGAGGTCGTAAACAAACCTAAAGCGAGTGTCGAAGTAAAGAAACCGATTCATACGCATTTTGCTGCGCAGGCAGCCGGCCAAAGCGCTGCATCAGGCAAAAAGCATACAAACGCAGCACAAGAAGAAAAGAGCAATCCGAGATACACGACGGTTTTGGATGAACAGGAGGTGGTAGTATCCTCTGCAAAAGGTACACGACAGAAAAAGCCAAAGGAAAATGCACCCGAAGAGCCCGCCACAGAGAAAAAAGAACAAAAGACGCAGAACAATTCTGGCGCTGGACGGGAGCCCGTGAAAGATCCAGAGGTTGAGGAGTTTGCGCCGATAACGACGGCACAGGCGAATCCTCTCGGCACAGGAGAACCGTCAGCGGTAAAAAAGAAAAAAACGATGCCCTACGTCAAAAAATAGGCTGTTATTGACAAGAATACACATTTGAGGTATTATATAATCGTTCTATGGTAGTTAAGGTTTACCGTGGCGAATTGTCGCGGTAAACCTTTTCTGTTATAGCTAAACCCGCATTCCAGACTCATCTTTCCTCCTGTGGGGCAGATGGGTCTGTTTTTATATATACAAAAACCTTACAAGGGGGAAAGAACATGAAAAACAAAGTAAAAGACCTCAGCGAAGAGCAGCTTGACATCCTTCTCGAATCTGTTCCTGACAAACAGACGCCGGGCAGAGAGGTAACGCTGCGGGAGTTCATCAAGGAAAACAGTCTGGAAGAATCTACTCTGACGGAGCTGCTTTCCAAGATGGACGCGCATCGAATCCTCTGGCCGTTCCGGACGGTCAGCGTTACCGTCGAGGTCACGCTGTCGCTCGGGTATGAACTGGCAGTTCTTGATGACGAAACCATCGAGGATCTGCATTCCGGCAAGCTCGACATCGATGAAATCGACCCGGATTTCACCGTCGACAAAGCCCGGGAAGAGATCATGAACGATCCCGAGTCGTGCGGCTTCAACCTTGATTATGCAGTCATGGATGATGGAGACTGCACGATCAAGGACTGGGACTGAGGAGGCGGAACATGGAGAATATCATCAGCGTATCCGCTCTGGATCAGGTCGTTGTCAACGTGGCCAATCGCTGTGTCGAGCTTGCGGCCGAAAACAGCACCACCGGCAACTGGATCATCGACCAAGAAGATCTGCAGGATCTGATCAGCGTGGAGGACTATCTGACGTTCTTACCGCTTATCGAGAGCGAGCTGCGCTCGCGGGAGGAAGTTCTGGATCTCGACACCACCGATCAGAGACTTGACCTGATCATCGGGATCGCCTGGGTCAAGAACTACACTCCGCTCATCGACACCGAGGAGGAGCAGGCGCTTGCTCGGGAAGCCGGCAAAGCCGCTGTCAAGCCGCTCATGTCCATGACGCAGACGATTTCCTTCCTGCGAGCCCGCGTCCATGCGCTGCAGAGCGCGTTGGACATGGAGGACAAGCCGGAGGAGTTCGTGCAGTGCCCGTGCTGCGGAAAGGTCGCGTGGTTCTCCGACTACGATTCGGAATACCACTGCGGCTGCTGTTCCGCTCATTTTGATCTGAGGGAGGTTCTCGGGAATGATCATGTATCAGGGAAAACTCGTCTATGACGAGGACAGCTTCGATTTCTCCGTCGTCCACGTCGGCGACTATGTGGATTCCCGGGTGGTGGAGAACGTCGTCAACTGCATGCCGCCCGCTATGATGCGGGACAGCTGCACGCAGATGGGCGAGCCGTACAGCCACCTCTGGGATGAGCAGAAGCAGCGGCTCAGGCCCACCTTCGCCACGTTCGTCCGCAAGACGGCCGAAATCTGGCAGTACATGGGCAACTGCTTCCTCGGCGAGACAACGGAACGCGGCATCCGAAAATACTCATTCTGAGTTCAGGAGGAAAATGAAATGAAAGAAACCAAGAGCGAGCGCTTTGTCCGGGTTGTGGAGTCTCGCGTCAACAAGGCCCTGGACAGCATCGAAAACGTCGGCGACTGTGCAGACATCCGGTGCTATGCGTACACGCCGCAGCAGGTCGAGACGATTTTCTCGGCGTTAGAAAAGGCCGTCGCGGACGCCAAACAACGTTTCACGAACGGCAGTGGGCGCAAAACGGTCTTCCGTCTGGGAACCCCTGATCACACAAGTGATGTCACTGTTCCGCCCGCCGAAGGATCGGAGGAAGCGGAATGAAAGACAAGATCTTGATATATCGGGGGAAAAGCCTTGAAACGGGAGAGCTCATTTCAGGCAAAAGCAGGATCTGGAGATGGAGAAATCAGGGCGAAGAAGAACATCTGTTTATTCGACCGCTCTCCGAGGACCTCGATACGCTTCTGCCGTTCGCTGAAGTCGTTCCAACGAGCTTCGTTTGTTTCTGGGCGCCTTTCTCCCCCTCCAAGGAGACGATCCGGGAAAAACTTGCCAAAGCATACGAAGAGGCCGAAAAACTCGGCGTAACGCTGGATGTTTCAGAAGACGATTTTATCGACGACGAACATCTCGATTGTGTGTGGTATGGCGGGGACATCGGGACGCTGACCTATAAGGGCTTCGAGATCTCCATTGAAGTTCACGGCGAAGTTCGACTCTCCGGCGAAGAAAACGATCCAATTTACTCCGGCTTTGAGTATGTCGACAAAGCCAACGATGGCGCTTATGGCGCCGGCGACGATTCTCTTCTCACGGTTTTTGCCAGCGACCGCGAACTGCATGACGCCTAGGACAGGCTCT
>JAFRCB010000313.1 GCA_017404585.1 Lachnospiraceae bacterium | reverse complement strand
CAAGCCCCTCAATGCATACGACTTTACTAACCTGCTGATGCAGATGAAAGTCCTGGACGGAAAGACCGGGGCAAATCTCATCTCCATCATGGAAGGCCTCGGAATCGCCAGCTCGGCTTCGAACCAGGGAGACAAGGAAGGACATGCCTATATGGAGCAGTTTGCCGTTGTCACGGAGGATATGATCCGCGTGGAGATACAGGAATACATTGAATTAATATCTCGTCAGTCGTAATGAATAACGAGGGAGCTACCGCATTGAGGCGTGACCCTGCTACATATTTCGGTTGCAAATGTGCATAACGGATGTATTGGGGATATCGTCTTCAGCGACAGCTCCCTTCTTTCGTTTTTGCGAAATTCAGGCGAAGACTGCTGCAGGCAGGTACAAGTTGGTACGATTAAGAAAAAGAATTTGACAGGAGCAGAGAGATGATCCGGATAAATGAAGACATAGGATTTTTAGGTACAGGAAATATGTGGTCATATGACCTCGGGAATTCATCTATCCTGGTCAGGACCGGAGAGGGGAATGTTCTCGTCGACTGCGGATACGCGAACTTCCCGAGGATTTTGGAAGAGGATCTGCTGGGACAGATCGATTTTGTGCTCCTGACCCACCTGCACGGTGATCATGCCGGTGGGCTGCATCCGCTCATCCTGAAGAAGTTCTATACCGGCGGGGAGAAGGTGAAAGTATTATATGCGACACCGGATTTCCGCGATGAACTTACCAAATACATGAGCTGCTTCATGTCCGATATGGGCAAATATGTGGAGCTTGTTCCACTTTCAAATATTCCTGAAATACAGTACGTCGATACCACAGGCAGGCATTCAAAAGGGCTCATGTCCTATGCTTACAGCTTTGTTCTCGGGAAGAGGCTGATATACTATTCGGGAGATCTGGGGGATATTTCGGTCTCGGAAAAATGCATCGAGGAGATGCTGAAGGCCCATCCAGGGGCTAAAGCAGGAGATGTTCTGGTGCTGCATGAGACATCGTTCAAAGAGTATTTCGGTCACACCTATTATAAGGAACTCGAGAAGCTGGCAAAAAAATACCCTGTGCTCGCGTACCACTGTGACCACAGGAATGCGCCGAGTGACTGCAGGCTGAAGTTTGCCGCAGTTTCCGCTTAGATAGAAATCAAGAACGCCTCGGCGTTCTTGCCGAGGCGCGCAGAGTGCGAAGCAACTTTATCGTCAGAGATTAAAGGAGACTCTCCCCCTGACCCATGACGGGAATCTCATAAGCTGTCGCGTCCTCGAGGTGGAAGCAAGCCAGCTTGTTGCCGGTGTTTTCGTTGTAAATGGCTTCCAGATGGAATGCCGGAATCATTTCTGCGGCATACTTGTCATCTGTCTCAAAAACGACCTTGCCTGTGTAGCGGAGCCAGTGAGCGTTCGGCTTGCATGCGACAATCTCGACCTTCGGATTGGCTGTAAGCTGTTTGTAGACGTCCTTGAAAGTGCCTACGCCGAAGATGACCTTGCCGTCTGATTCAATAACAGCGCCTAGCGGACGTATCTTGGGCTGATCGCCGTCTACTGTAGCAAGATAAAATGTGCCTGCTTCTTTTATGAAATCAAATACTTTGCTCATTGTGATGTACCTCCTTTTAGGGCCCTGCGAATGTTTATTGCAACTCTATTTTATCATATGCAAATTGTTTTGCAATAGTGCTTCTGTGAAGTGTAACGGCAGAGAACAGCGGCAGAGTGCTTATGGCAGAGCACTACATAAGAGGGCTTGCAGATGAAGTGCTGCTTCCACAGGAAATGTCGAGCTATATCGAAGTGGAGGCTCATCTACCGTATATGCTCACTGTTTTTATATACAGAAATGTGGTATTATACTAAATGTGAGAAGACATTTTCGTCTATGATGCTGTGCGGCATCACACCTGTTCATAAGAGCCGAAGTGATGCCCGGAGCGGAGATTCACAGGCGATAGCTGTCGGCTTATGGTGTGAAAGCCTGTTAGGAGGTGGATAACTTGGGTGCATCTTTATCCAGCTTTTTACTATGTCTGCTGATCATAATATTTGGGGCATTAATACTGTTCTTTGAATTCTATGTACTTGCCAAACTTCGGCAGATTTACAAGAGTTTCGATAAGATCAGGGTCCGTGTTCATTCGACGAACGATGAAGATGAGTGGATTGATGATGTCGGAAATGTAGGTCTTTCTACTACGGTCAATGTCCGGTACGACAGGGATGAACTGGAACTGAACCGCGGACGTTTCAGTGTCGCTTATGCCAACTATGTCACCTGCGGTCAGCTCACGTCTCTTCTACCCCTGCTCGGAATCCTGGGAACCGTTGCCGGACTCATAGCAAGCAGCGGAACGACCGATATGAGCCAGATGATCTCCGGTCTCGGTACTGCAATGTGGACGACTCTGTGCGGCCTTGTCGCGTCCATTGGACTTAAAGCTCTCGACGCGGTTCTTCTCGGAAGGCTTGTTAACCTGATCGACGCAAAATTCAACGAAGCGGATACGATTATTACGAGACAGACGCTGCAGACAGAAGTGCGGCAGGCAAGGACCAAAATGACGCAGGTCTCAGGAGAGCGGGCAGGCATTACGCAGCAAAGAGCAGCCGGACAGGCGAAAACGTCGAAGACCGGAAGCGGGAAGGCGGCGGACCATTCAGGAACAAAAGCACAGTCGGGTACTCAGCCAAAGCGGCTGACAGATGAAACGCAGACTGCTGAGACGAGTTCGCAGACTGCCGAAATGAGTTCACAGATTGTCGAACCGGCTGAGCAGCAGCCCGCTAAGCCGAAGAAAGAGACCAGAATCACAAAAGTTCAGACGAAGGCAAAGTGAGAGGAGGCAGGACGTGCAGAGAAAAAATCCGGGCTCATCCTCACAGCCGAACGCGCCGATCGACCTCACCCCGCTCCTTGATGTGATTTTCATCTTTCTGTTTGTTGTGATCATAGCATACGCAGCCAAAGCGCAGGCGGTGGAAGCGGAGGCGGTCAGCAAGACAGAGGAGCTTGAAAAGCAGGTGGAAGAGCTGAATGCCAGGCTCACTGAAGAAGAGTCTTTAAGGGAAATGTACGAAAAACGCCTTTCCGATTATGAGAGTGATGTCATAGGAGGGCGAGTCAAGATCGTGACGATCTACTGCACCTGGGATGAAGAGGATTCCACAAAAAGGCAGATCCGGGTCCTCACGTCAGACAAGGAGTTTTCTCCGGTCAATCTGACGGCTGAGAATCAGGAGAACGGATATGCGAGACTAAATCAGATGCTTGTAGATTACATCACTTCGAACAGTGACTCTGTTGTGGTCCTGTCACTTAATACGGAGAGAATTCTGTACCGGGACCAGACGGCAATCAATGAGCTCATGGGAAAGCTGACAAGGAAATATAAATATGTGTATTAGGGGCTTTAAAAGTCTCGCGCACAGTGAAGGATACGCATGAATTGCAAACCGAGGACCCAAGGAGATTTGGACCAAGTGTGTCATCTGATATAAGGAGGGAATATGTCAACATTATTATTCGTCGGAATATGTCTGGTAGTGCTGGGTGTCGGAGGCCGTGTTGCAATCGGCCGGGGAGACGCGTCCAGAATGAAGAGTGCCGTGCGATCCGGAGGTCCTGAACCTCGTCCGTCCGATGGGAAAAAGCGTGCTGCAAATGCAGGCACCGGTGCCGGCGTGCTGGCCATCATTGCGAGCCTTATCTTTGGCGGCGGAGCCGGTCTGGGATTAGGCCCCGGGATCGGTACGGGAACCGGTGATAATGGTCAGGTCGTCGAGAGTACGATATCAAGCGAGGTTGAGTCAGTCACACTCGAGGAGGCCCGAAAAGCTGCCGAGGATACCGACACGCTGATGATCCGCGTCAAGGAGAAGAATATTTTTATCAATGAGTATCTGTGTGCGGATGTTGATGAGTTCGGAAAGACGATGGAGGATCTCTATGAGGATGGCATGAACATCACCGTCATTGATGATTATGCGGACAGTGAGCCTTACTCGGCTGTTACGGGTTACCTCAAAGACAACGCATACGAATATCTGGTGGAAGCTAAATAAGAAAGAACTGAACAAAGGAGCTGTCGCATAAGGCGGTGTCATCATAATATATGGCAGACATTTGCAAATAACGTCTGCCATATTTTAGGTGGCGTGCCTTAATGCGACAGCTTTTTTTATGTCTGAAAATCGAATCAGGAGGCAATGTGCCGGCATAATTTATTCTTCGGTGATGAGTTCGACATCTCTCACGTTAAAGAGTTTCTGGAACGCGTACTGGTTCTTTTTAGATGTATCCATCAGCAGATAATTCTTGTCAGAGTGCTCCTTGACCAGAACCTTTTTGCGAGCTTCACGCTCTGTGTGAGTGAAGACACCGCCATCGGGAATATAGCCGTTTGCCCCTATGAAAGCTTTGTTGAAATGCATGTCGGCTATGGACTTTTCGGTGAGCGGTCCGTTGATGGAGTGCAGGTCGTTGCTGATTTCGCCGCCGAGCATTATAACTTTAGCCTTCTGCATCGGCATGAAGTCAAGCACTTCATAGTTGCTGGTGACGATGATGATATCCTTTGCACTCAGGTACTGGAACATGCAGGAGCAGGTCGTACCCGAATCAATGTAGATGACGTCACCGTCTGAGACCAGCGCGGCTGCTTTTTTAGCGATAAGATCCTTCTCCGCGCTGCGGATCAGACGCTTTTTGACGACGGGTGCCTCCTCGGTCACTGCTGCGGGAGCGGGTTCTTCCGCAATGACCGGCTTCACGGCTCCGCCTCTCATGGATATAACTGTTCCGGCTTCTTCAAGTGCGGCAATGTCTCGTCTTATAGTCGAAAGTGATATATTTAATTCTTCAGCAAGATCTTTGATGTAGGATATGTCGCGGCTTCTGACACTTGCCAGAATTGCCTCTTGTCTCAGTTCTGGTACCATAATGCCCTCCTTGATATTTCAAATGGTATCATTTTTTTGCATTATAGCACGAAAAACAGGTTAAAAACATGATTATTTGAAAAGATTTGACCTGAATTCTTCAACTTGTTCAAGAGTCGGCATTGACTGCTGCGCTCCGATTCCGCATACTGTGATTGCAGAGCAGCATGTTGCGAATTTTCCGCCTTCGAACACATCCATCCCCTCGGTGAGCGCGTATCCAAGTGCACCGATATAGGAATCGCCGGCACCGGTGGTCTCGATTGCCTTAACGTGGTGGGAAGGAACGAACTCGCAGCGTCCGTTACTTGCTATGACAGAACCCTGGGAGCCGAGTGTGAATACCCATGTATTACCGAGTTCGCTGCTGATCGTGATGGCATCCATAGCGGAGCTCAGATCTTTAATTTCCCGGCCGCAATAGAAAGAAGCCTCCACTTCGTTCACGACAATAATGTCGCACAGAGCGAGATGTTCCTGATCTATTTCTTCTGCCGGAGCAGCGTTCAGAATGACCTTGCAGTCGAGGTCTTTGGCGATTTCCATGATATACAGGTTGGTATCCGGTGTGATCTCATTCTGAAGAATGATTACACCTGAATTCCTAATGACATCCATGTTATTGTCAATGTCCTCGCGAGTCACGGCATAATTGGCACCGCGAACGATGGTGGCGTGAACACTGCCGTCGTCGAGTGAGTGGACAAGACCGAGGCCGGAAGAGCAGTCTGCTATCTTGACGCGATCTGTGATGATGCCATACTTTTTCGCTTCCGCAATGAGGAACTCTCCCATGGAGTCGTTTCCTACTGCGCCGATCAGGTAGGTCGGCACGCCGAGCTTGGCTGCCTGAGCTGCCTGGTTGGAGCCCTTACCGCCGGCTGCTGTGGAGATTCCTTCAGCCGCCATGGTCTCTCCCTCGTAGGGGAGACGCTTTACTTTGAGAATCATGTCGTAATTCAAACTGCCGATGACTGTGATCTGCTTTTTCATGTATATGTACCTCTTCATGACTGTAATGAAAAAGGGCTGTTGTATATTCAATTATACAGCAGCCCCGGATGTACTGGGATAAATGTTTATCTGACCATTGATCCGGCTTATGCCTGCTTTCTCCTTGCGAGGAATGCCTGGACATCCTGCTGCAGGAATTCGAAGTAGGAGGCAACGATGATGATGATACCTGTTACAACGTACTGCCAGAAGGAGTCGACGTTGATGACGACCATACCGACCTTCAGGACTGCAAGCATAAGACCTCCGATGAATGTTCCGAACGGAGTGCCGCGGCCGCCGGCCATTCTTGTGCCGCCGATTGCGGCAGCGGCGATGGCGTTGGTCTCATAACCTGTACCGGCTGTGGATTCAGCGGAGCCGAGGGAGGCGAGCATTACCAGACCTGCGATAGAAGCGCACACGCCGCAGATGATGTAGGCGATGTACTTTGTCCTGACTGTGTTGACACCGGAAAGCTTTGCAGCTTCTTCATTTCCACCTACAGCGTAGAGGTAAGCGCCTGTGCGTGTCTTCTGCAGAATGATGTAAGCTATGATGAAAACGATGATCATGACAATGATGTAGTAGCGGATACCTGCGAACATTTTGCCATTGAATATGTTTCTGTAGGAATCCGGAACATTCGTTACAGGCTGACCGCCTGTTACGACGTAGGCAATACCGCGATATAAACTCATCGTGCCCAGCGTGGCGATGAAGGGCTGAAGTTTCAGATTGTTTACGAGGAATCCGTTGAAAGCTCCGAGGACAGCGCCTACGATAAGGCCGGCAATGATAGCGATGATCGGGTTGCCGCCGCCGACTGTGATTGAGGCAACGACGATGCCGGTGATTGCAAATGTACATCCGATTGAAAGATCGATACCGCCCGTGATGATTGCGAACATCATACCGACAGCGAGGATGGAGTTGAGGACCATCTGCTGGAGGATCGTAAGGAAGTTGCTCCATCTCAGGAAGTTGGAATTCATGATTGTGAAAATCGCGCACATTGCGATGGTAGCGAGAAGAACGATGAACTCTCTCTTATATTTATCAAATAACTGCTTCACTTTAATTTCCTCCTATAGCATAGTCAAGCATCTCGTCGCTGCTCTTAAATTCGTCGCGGTTGAATTCTTTGTTGATATGGCCTTCGCACATGATGATGATACGGTCTGAAAGTCCCATGACTTCCGGAAGTTCTGAGGAGACAACAATGATGGACTTGCCTTCCTCGAGCATATCTTCCATGAGGCGGTAGATCTCAGCCTTAGCAGCAACGTCGACACCTTTGGTGGGTTCGTCGAAGATGATGATGTCGGCGTCTGTTGACATCCATCTTGAGAGGATGACCTTCTGCTGGTTGCCGCCGGAGAGGTTTTTGGTGAGATAATCCGGGTCATTCGGATGGATGTCCATTTCCTTGAAGTAGCGCTCTGCATTTGCACGCTGCTTCTTCGGATCCATGAAAGCTCCCTTCATGTATTTCTCGAGAGACGAGATTGCGATGTTGTCGATATTTGAAGAAAGTGTCAGGAAGCCCTGTGTCTTTCTGTCTTCGGGGATGAGGCCGATTCCGTTCTTAAGGGCCTTGGTGCTGTACCAGGAACCTGTGACCTCTTTGCCATGGATGTAAATCTTTCCGCCGAGCCTCTTGTCTGCTCCGAAAATCGCGCGCATCGTCTCTGTGCGGCCGGCTCCGACCAGACCGAAGAATCCGAGGATTTCGCCCTTATGGAGCTCGAAGGACACATGGTCGTAGCCCTTGCCTGTAAGATTTTCGACTTTGAGGACGACTTCATCCTGCTTTCTGCAGGGTTTCTGTCTCGATGCGACTGCTGCGACCGAGCGACCGACCATGGCGTGGATCAGCTCGTCGCGATTGGTCTTGCCGACATCGAGTGTGCAGATATATTCGCCGTCACGCATGATCGTAGCCCTGTCGCAGATCTGGAAAATCTCTTCAAGTCTGTGGCTGACATACATGATCGTGACTCCATCTTTTTTCAGTTTCTGAACTACTTTGAAAAGTGCTTCGGTCTCTTTCTGGGAGAGGGAAGCGGTCGGCTCATCAAGAGAGATGATGGTCGACTTGTGATACAGAGCTCTGGCGATGGCCAGCATCTGCATCTGTCCGGATGTGAGAGTAACGGCAATGTCCTCAGCTTTGAAGTTGCAGTCGAGATCTTTCAGTATCTCATTGACGTCCGCATTCATTTTTCCGTAGTCAACAAGCCTGCCCTTCAGAGGTTCATAGCCGAGAGTGATGTTCTGGCCGACGGTCAGGTCTTTAACGACCAGCGTCTCCTGGTGTACTTTAGAAATCTTGCCTTCCACGATCGCCTGGTTCGGATCCTTGAAATGAACTTTTTTGCCGTGCAGCATGACTTCGCCTTCGTATTCCGGGTATACGCCATGGAGGATATTGAGAAGTGTTGACTTTCCGGCGCCGTTCTCACCGAGGAGAGCGTGTACTTCGCCTTCTTCTACTGAAAATGAGATATCCTTAAGAACATGGACGCCTGGGAAATACTTATTGATTTTTGTAAATTCAACTGCTTTGCCCACTTTGTTCTCATCTTGCTATTTATTGCATATGTCTGTCGGTTATTTCAGATGTCCGGCCGGGAGACCCGGCCCGGACACCTTTGTCTTGTGCAGAAATCCGCTCTTCATACATTGCGCGGTGTATGCCCATGATGTTGTACTGATAAGGAGAGACGGTTCCTGCGTACTGCCCGCAAGCCGGAGCTTCTATTATTCAGCTACGTACTTTGTGTCTGTCCAGCCGATGATCTCTGCAGCGTCTTTGTCAACGTTCTCGGAATCGATCAGAGCCTGCGGTGTAGCTGTTACGTGCGGTACATCCTGGCCTGCCAGTGCGCGGAGGGTAACTTCTGTAGCGACCTGTGCCATGTAGTACGGGAAGGAGTCAACTGTTGCGTCAAGTTTGCCTGCGCGGATAGAGTCATAAGCTTCACCGATGCCGTCAACGCCGACTACGAGGATGTCTGCCTCTGCCTCATCAACTGCTTCTACTACACCGAGAGCCATGTCATCGTTGTTGCAGAAGATTGCCTTCATGTCCGGATACTGGATGATCCATGTAGCTGCGAGCTCTTTGGCTTTCTGGCGATCCCAGTCAGCGTTCTGCTCTGCGACAACTTCAAGACCTGAGTTGTTGTCTGCGATCCAGTCCTTGAAGCCTGCGGTTCTCTCGCGGGCTGCAAATGCCTTTGCCATGCCTACGACGATACCTACCTGGCCTTCGTCACCGAGTTTGTTGGAAACCCACTCAGCTGCCAGGAGACCGTTCTGATATGCGTTCGGTCCGCAGTAGTAATCAGCGATTGCGATCAGACCGTCGTTAACGTTGATGACCGGGATATTGGCATCCTGTGCGTTCTCGACTGCTGTTGTCAGGTTAGCGTCAGAAATCGGGGAAGCCATGATAGCGGAAACGCCCTGGTTTACAGCGTTCTCGACCATTGTCTGCTGGCCTGTCTCATCGCCTTCATCTGTTGTAGCGTCTACTTCGATGTTGATTTCTACTACAGCATTTACATTCTCAGCTGCCTTCTCGTAGCCTTCCTGAAGTGTTCTCCAGAATTCGTTGGAGATGGATTTTTCGATTGCCGCAAGATTGTAACCTGCCTTGACAGGAACTTCCTCACCGAGTTTCTCGCGGATCTCTTCGATAGTTGTTGAGCTCGGATCTTTATCCGGATTGAACTCGCCGGTTGCCGCTTCGGCAGTGTCGCCGGCGTCAGCTGCTGTGCTCTCCGCCGGAGCGGCCGCGCCTGCGCTGCCGGAGCCTGCGCTTCCGCCACATGCTGCAAGACCCATGACCATAGATGCTGCCAGGATTGTTGCTAAGATCTTCTTCTTCATAAGAAACCTCCTTTAAAAATGTTGGTGTGTTTTATTTGATCGGACCGTGTCCGATGAAATACTTTGATGAAATTTGGAATTATGTCGAATGGTACTTGTCGGATTCCGGGGCTTTGTCCATCGAGCGAGACTTGAATTTTGCTGTGAGTCTTTTATTATGCGTTTGCTGCAGCGATCAGCTCGACCATGAGATTTGCGGCTGCTGCACCATCCTGCTTTAAGACGACTTTGTCGATGTTCTCGATGCCGTAGTTGTCAATCATCGTTTCTATGAGCCTGCACATCTTTATGTTGGCCTCGCACTCGGCGACAGCGCCTTCGCGTTTCGGGAATGTGTCAAAGTAGACAGCACCCTTGAAATTATATTTTTTCAGGTAGTACATGACCTCGATTGTCTTCCAGAGGTTTACGGTACCGACCATCAGACCGTCATCCGTGGAGCCTTCGCCGTCGTTCAGATGAAGATTGAAGAGCTTTCCCCTCTTGGCCAGATATGCGGTTGCCAGCGCAGGATTCTCTTTCTTCATCAGCATGTGGCAGAAGTCGAGGGTGGCTCCAAGGTTGTCAGAGTCGACTTCATTCAGGATGGTCATTGTAGTTCCGAAGCTGTCGATGAAGGCGTGGACACGTTCCTCATATGGCTTGTATTCAATGCTGACCGGCTTCTTTGAGTAAGCGGCGATTGTCTTGAATGCGTAGATGATTCGGTCCCAGTACTCGTTGTAGTCGATCTGGAAAGAATAATCGAATCCGTCGAAGCCAAGCCAGATGATGACCTGAGAGCCGTCCAGCTGTTCGCATACTTCGGTGGCTTCCTTGCAGAGGGTGATAGCGTCTTCTGCAATCTGGCGGTCGATGTTGCCGAACTCACCGTGAAGAAATTTGTCTCGGAAGCGAAGATTGATGGCGTTGCATCTCAGGTTGTTGTCAGAAAGCATCTGCTTTACTTCCGGGACTGAGTAGTCAGCAAAATGCTCCGGGTAGTTCATATCTACGAAGTCAACGCCGTCGATTTTTCCTATTGCCTCGAATGCGTGCCTAAGATCTTTGTCTACCCTTAAGAAGGAGTTGAGTCTGGTTGCATATTTCATGTCAGAGGTCCTTTCATTTTTTCAAGTTGTTTCAACTTTTACTGTTCCTTGCTTGAGATGATAATACCACAATGTTCCAAATAATGTCAAATAAAATGATTCAAAATGATTCACAAAATTCCAAATTGAATCTTATTGAAAGTGCACAATTAGGGAAAACTAACCATAAAAGTTCATATTTTGAGAGAAAAATCGCGAAAAACGATGGATTTGGTGAGCGAATATGGAAATATGATAAAAGAGAAGATACAATATGATAATATGTGATGGGAAAAATGAAGT
>JAFRCB010000312.1 GCA_017404585.1 Lachnospiraceae bacterium | reverse complement strand
GATCAAAAAACATTTGCTTTTAATCTCATAGAAAGAACCTGCGTTTTTCAATGAAGATGATGTTTGCGTCAATTATGTGGCGCTGTAACAGTTCAGACGAGCTGTTCCTGATGTTGGCAACCGACAGCAAATCATCCATCTTCGTGAGAAAAACATTGCAGGTCCTACCCTGTGAGATCAAAAAGCATTAGCTTTTTAAGCTCACAGAAAGGACCTGCGTTTTTCGATGAAGATGATGTTTGCGTCGGTCATTTAACTCCGGTACAGCTCGTCCGTGGCCTATTCAAGCGCATAAAACGTCTCGTCCCGGTCTTTCTCCTGGGTGAGCTCGTTGTAGATCAGGCACTTATACTCGTCGAGCTTCTCCTGCTGGGCAGGAGCAACGTCATCAGTGTCGTACTGGTGCTGGGCACCGTCCGTCCCATAGTAGCCGAAGGCGTTCAGGGCGGGAATCACATTCCTCATCTTGAGAAGGTACTGACTGTAGTCCGGCTGATCAAGGCCGGTCAGAGAGAGGAGGTAGCTCCCGAGATAATTGCTGGACAGCATCTCTCCCTGCTTCTCAGGTATGTCGTAGTTAGCCCAAATGAGATACTTAGTCTGATACTGCATCTGCTGCTCTTCAAACGTCGCGTTCTCCTGGTCTTTGCCCAGAAGATACGTCATATAGTCATCGCTGACCGACGGCTGATGGTCGCCCCAGAAGCAGATGAGCGTCTTCTCGTCGCTCTCGGAGAAATAGTCGATCAGATACTTCAGCGCGTCATTGGAGATAGAGATCAGAGTCTCGTACTGCTCCGCCTGCCCCTTGTAGGCCCCTTCGTAGCCGAACACCTCGACAGTGGATGGGAATCCGATCGTCTTGTACTGGCTGTGGTTCTGGATCGTCACGTTAAAGATAAAGAGCTTCTCGCCCTTCTTCTTATGCTCGACCAGATCAGTGATCATCTCATAGTCGCACTGGTCAGTGACCAAACCGCGCATCAGCTGAGGATTCACAAAATCGTCCAGTGAGATGAACTCGTCAAAGCCCATGCGCGGATACACGAACTCGCGGTTCCACCCGTTCGGGTAGTAAGGATGCATTGCGATCGTGCGGTAGCCCTGCGCGGATAAAGTCCTGGCTATCGAGTACTGATCCGACTTGATATAGGAATTATAGACGACGTTGGACGGCTGCATCATTGTCGAATTGCCGGTAAGGAATTCGTACTCCGTGTTGGCCGTGAAACCTCCGAGGACAGATACCATGAGCGGTCCGGTCTGGGCGTTCTCAGTGATCGAATTAAAATACTCGCACGGATCGCTGCTCATCCTAAGACCCGGATAGATTGTCATGTCCGCGAAAGTCTCGTTCATCACGCAGATAATATTATCGGGAATGACCGCGTCGGAGACCTCGTAATCTCCGTTGACTTTACGGCTGGTCTCAATAATCTCACCGACTCTGTCATCCGAGTAGTCTGCCGGAGGCTCTGGGAACGAAGCTTTGGCAAATGCAAAAAAGCCCGACTCCATCCCAAACAGCTTATATGTATACTGCGGATGCCAGTCTCTCAGCCAGATACCCGTGTCCGCAAGGAAATCTGTCCTGAAAATCACAATGTAGAAGGCTGCAGTGATCCCGATGAAAATAATTCTCGACGCGATCTTGCTCCAGAGCTTCCTGCCCATGTGGTAATTTCCCAGATGCAGGTACAGAATAATAATCGAGAAAACGGCGCACATGCCGATGACCATCTGCCAGGACAGCTGATACACGTAGCCGTGAGCTACATTCATCGCTGTCTTAAAGGATGAGAAATCTACCCACTGGAGCGGGATCGACCTGAATTCCAGAATGAAACAGTTGGCCATTCCCCACACAAGGAACAGTATGTTGCCGAGTATCATGCCCACTGTGACCGAGTTAGTGAGGAACACGAACATGAGATATATGGCCAGTGTGATGCCGCAGCCGAGGATAATGTACTGATTCTGCAGCAGACTGATCCACGGATTGTTGATAAGCTCTATGACAAAAAGGCTCATAGCGGCATTTGCGCCTATCATGATCACGGAAATAATGGCTGTTACCTCCGGAGCAGTTTTTCGCGCACCGGATCCGTCACCCTCATCGGCGTTCTTCCTCAGCCTGAGCAGGTGAAGAATTCCGATCAGAGTCACACAGGCAATAACGACACAGGCACCGATGAAGAACGACGGCCTCATCGGTTCAATTTTCATTGCGTACTGGTCCGTCTCCGTCGATTCACCGAAGAACAGTTCCCTGTGAAGGAACAGAAAGACCAGTGCTCCGATACCTGCCGCCCCCTGTGCCGCGAGCAGCAGATTATAAAATAGCTTACCTTTTTTCAATGATTTACTCTCCCAGCGGCTTTGTGGCATTTGCAAGCCATCTAAGCTCATCCCCGGAAAGATATGGGGAAATCTTCTCGTACACCTGTCTGTTATATGCGTCAAGCCGCTCTATGTCCCGCGGCTGCATATACTTTACATCGATTGCGCGCGGGTCGATCGGTG
>JAFRCB010000311.1 GCA_017404585.1 Lachnospiraceae bacterium | reverse complement strand
GAACGCACTATTGTGATTTATCCATAAAACTGTACTAAACCCCTCAAAAACGTGCATTTTTCAACGTTTTCGTGTATTTATTTAACAGTGCCGCGCCACAGGCCTGAGCGGATCAAACGCACGCACGGCACTTTTTTTCATTTTCAAAAACTGGACGCCTCCTGGGCCCGCGAGCACCGCAGGCCTTTCAATGCCCTCCCAGTACCTACGAAAATTTTTTCGATTTGAGCGCGCTCACCACCTCCGGGTTCTTTTTATGAGCATGCTCTTTCGACCAATTACTTCATCGCTTGCTGGACGTGGTGCTCAAACCTTTGCGTGAGCTTCTCGTCTATAATCTTCTCCACATCCTCCTTGGCTCGTCCCGATATCATCTGCGGAACCGACAGAGTCTTCACCGCCTCGATCGGCATCCTCGCGTCTGACTTCTTCTGGAAAGGGAGCGTGCTCCCTCCGTTGCCGCTTGCTATGAATACATTCGACCCGAGCGACACGCGGCTGCCTTTGATGATCGTAGCCTTGACCGTGTACTTCTTCGGCGGATTGATCGTGGCGACCGGAGATCCTTCCGCAGTGTTGACTGCCTGACCCGGTACTCTAATGCTCCTGCTTTGTCTTCCAGTTGGTGCAGCTTTCGGCGACTGATTGAAGTGCGTCGTTGTTAATGGGCTGCCCTTATAGACCAGGGCGGCCCCTGCAACAGCGAGCCCTCCCCCTCCGACATCGGCACCGGCTCCCTGTTCAACATGAGGACCGGCCGCCTTTATTCCTGCAGCGTTCACATTGTAGTTTTGTCGGACGGCTTTCGATATCCACGCCGGCGCTCTCGACACAAAGTCTGACACCGTCCGCTTGATCGCGGTCTCTCCACCGTCTTCAAGCTTCTGGAAGTGGCGCAACGTTTTATCGAGGTCCTTCATCGCGACTCGGAAGCAGCCGTTCGTGTGATTCCCCGCACCTGTTATTGATCCGATATTCATCACGCCGCTCCCTTCGCGCATACAAAAACGCCCGGACAGATTTCCCTGTTCCGCGCGTCATTGTCTCTTTGATGTGGATCCTCGTTTCCTTTCTCGGATCCGTTCCGTTATTTTACCTATAGCATAACCACATTGTATCGTTCAATGACATATTGTGACATTTTGTAATGCTTTTGCAAAAAATCCACCGAATATTTTAAGCTGTGAGCGATTTTATTGGTCGCCATCGATATATTAATCGCCGTCATTCTTTTCTCGGCCTGTGGGCTCATTTGCGACCACGTTCGCCGTTTCGCTTTGTCCTCGAAAGTAAATAGCATCTAAATGCCTCAGCGCACGCTTCCAAAGCCGGTTGGCACGCTGTCTGTAGTTCTCGAAGGCCTCTTCATAGTCATCACGGTTCCCATATAGCATCTTGCAGAGCTCACTCCACTGCTTAAGCTCCGGGATCTCAACCGAGTCGATATACTTCGCCTGGATGAGTGCGCTCTCATCCGGATCCTGCAGCTGGTCAATCAGATCTTCGATCTCACTCTCAGTCTCATCCATCTCATTATCCAGGTCTGCGATCCGCTTCTCCATTTCACTTTTCTTTACGAGTAAGCCGTCGAACCTGCTCGTGTCTGGTTGGCTGCTTGATGGCATCCCTGATATATTAGGCGATGAAGGGGACTCCATCTTGTCCAGGATCCTTACAAGCCGTTCTTCCTGATGCCGGAGCTTCTTCGCCAGCCTCACATAATAATCCAACAGATCTTCAACACTCTTCCACATCCCTTACGCCTTTCTGCTTTTTATTCCCGGAATATATCCTGATAGCATTCCCTCGGGATCTCTTCTCCGTTACGGATAAGTCTTACGTCTTCAGCGGATCCCGTTGTCTTTATGAACCTCTTCACAATCACGTCGGCATATTTCGGATCCAGTTCCATGACATATCCTTTCCGGCCGCTCTTTGCACAAGCGATCACTGTCGTACCTGATCCAGCGAATGTGTCCAGAACGACATCGCCCGGCTTCGAGCTATTCCTAATTAGATATTCAAATAGTGCGACCGGCTTCATCGTCGGATGTTCCTCGTTCGCAAGCGGCCTGTCAAAATCCAAGACAGTCGTTTGCTTTCGATCGCTCTCCCATGTATGCGCCGCGCCTTCTTTCCATCCATAAAGACATGGCTCATGCTTCCACTGATAATCCTGCCGCGATAGCACCAGAGCGTTCTTATTCCATATCAGCGTTTGTCTTATCTCCCATCCTACATCGCCGCAAGCCGTTTCAACCGGGACGTCCTCCCTCGAAGCAAACCAGATATAAAACGATGAGCCAGGCTCGACATACTTGTCCATTACTCTGAACGCATCTGCGAGGAATCTTTCAAACTCTTCATCGCTCTGTCTGTCGTTACGGATTACGAGCTTGTCCTTTGACTTTCCCACATACGACACATTGTACGGCGGATCCGTCAAAATCAACCTTGCTCGTACCCCCCCCCAGGAGTTTTTTCATGTCTTCTTCATCCGTGGCGTCTCCGCAGACGAGTCGGTGTCCTCTCATCATCCAAAGATCTCCGCGCTTTGTGACTGTATCATCTGTCGCATCCGGAACGCTGTCCTCATCACTCACGTCCTCTTCATTGAGTCCTTCCAGTAAAGCTTTCGTAAGCTCATCCTTTTCTTCATCAGTGTAACCGGTCAATTCCGTCGGGATCTCAGACAGGTCGACTTCAGAGAAGATCTCCGCGAGTTTCATCTGATCCATTTCTGCCAGCTCTGCGATTCTGTTATCCGCCATGAGGTCAGCGTACTCTTCCGCCTCGTTCGCATATTCCTGATAATCGACCGGGACCTCTTTAAGCTCCTCACGCTCCGCAGCCAGAAGACGGCCATGCCCTTTTACGACAAATCCGGACCGCGTACTTACCGTGATCGGAGCTCGCCATCCGTTCGATCTTATGATATTTCCGAGGAGCCTGATCTGATCGTCCGGATGATGATTCGGGTTCTTTGGATTCGGGACCAGCTTTGCTGTGGCCACGATCTCGTCATGAGAACAGAATACCGGGATCCCGTCAGCTGTTGCCTTAGGCTTCGCTTTTGTCTGATACTGTTTCATCCGGTTCTCCCTTCTTGAGTCTTATATACTTCGCCGCCCGTGCCACTTCGAGCAGCCTTGCTTCAAACTCCCGATTCCGCTCGTGCGGTTTCCTTTTCAATCCATATATCCTGCCGATGTCGTTGAGCGTGAACCCATAGAGTGCATCCCAAAGAGCATGCTCTCTCAGGTGCTTGTTCCATGTTGCTCGCGTCATCCGATAGATCATACTGTCAGTAATTACTACAAAGAAAAACGTGAGGGCGAATATGGTGACAAACAACACGGGGATAATCAGGATCCCCGCTGCAAGACATGGCCAGCTCACGCCTGGAAGATACCCGGCAATCTTCTCGACGATAAGCGTCCCCCAGATAATTGTTCCGATTGCACATACTCGGATCACCGGCTTCCAATCAAGATACGGCTCCTTTTTTCTGCTTTTCAAATTCATTCCGCTATTCAAACCCGAGCTCCCTCCGTTTTATTTCTTCTGCCTCTTCAATGTCGGATCCATCCATCCTGGCTCCACACTCTGGACAATAATTAGTTGGATCAAAATTTATAAATTTCCTGCCACATTCTGAACATGTACAATTCCACCAATCATTCCATCCATTTCCGTCATCTTCTTTTTTCCACTTCCCATGTCGCACCGCGGTAAATTCTCTCCGCTCGTTTCCGTGACGAATAACAAACTTTGGCGCCGCGTCGTGCATTATATAATCCGCGGCATCGTCATCCAGCTTCTGCAGCAAGCCCCTGAGTCCATCCGTACTCTCGATTGTCAGCTTTCCGTCGATCCCTTTGATTTTCATGCTCTCATCACTTCCTTTTACCATGGCTGCAGTGTTCTATCTCCACCGGGATGCCAGCAGGATCGTCAATAATATTCCGGCAGCATGTGCCGTAGTATTTGCATCCTTCGCATGTCACGACTTCAACATATTTCCGACCATTACAGATCAATGCCGAAGGATGCGCGCCGCCATGAAAGAGGCCAGATACAGCAAACTCATTCCTTGTCATATCGCCCATGTGCGTTTCTCCTTTTCTTGCGTGTTTTCCACACAGAT
>JAFRCB010000310.1 GCA_017404585.1 Lachnospiraceae bacterium | reverse complement strand
CGGGTGGCAACGGCCAGCAAGGCGGCATGGGCCAGCCGGGTGGCAACGGCCAACAGGGCGGCAACGGTCAGCCGGGCGGCATGGGTGGCCCGGGCGGCAGCGACGCATCCTCCATCGATTATTCTGCTGTGACAACATATTCCGAGAGTACTCAGACAAGCGGAGAGACATATACGTCAACCGGAACTGATGAAAATGCAGTCCTTGTCGACAGCGGCGCTGAAGTTAAAATTGACAAAGCGACCGTTACGAGAACGTCTGGCGACAGCACCGGCGGAGATAATGCAAGCTTCTATGGAGTTGGCGCAGCTCTTCTTGCCAAGGACGGCACTCTGTACGTGGAAGATTCCAACATCACCACTGACGCAGCGGGCGGCGCGGGTGTATTCGCCTACGGTGACGGCACTGCTTACGTGGAAGATACAACAATAAACACGACTCAGAACACATCTGGCGGTATCCACGTGGCCGGCGGCGGAACTCTCTACGCCTGGGATCTCGATGTCACGACAAATGGCGGCTCCGCGGCTGCAATCCGTTCCGACAGAGGCGGCGGGACAATGGTCGTCGAGGGTGGCAGCTACACATCAAACGGCTCCGGTTCACCGGCAGTTTACACGACAGCTGACATTACGATTGAAGACGCTGATCTCACAGCGACGGGCTCTGAGGCTGTCTGTATCGAAGGTCTCAACACACTGCGCCTTTTTGACTGTGACCTGACGGGAAACATGCCGGATGACGATCAGAACGATGTTACCTGGGATGTCATTGTGTACCAGAGCATGTCCGGCGATTCTGAGATTGGTACAGGCAATTTCAGCATGGTCGGCGGCACGCTGACGAGCAAGAACGGTGGTCTCTTCTACACGACCAACACTTCTAGCGAGATCCTGCTCTCCGACGTCGACATTAACTACTCGGAGGACAACGATTTCTTCCTGCAAGTTACCGGCAACACTAATAAGCGCGGCTGGGGCAGTGCAGGTGCAAATGGTGCCCAGTGCATTTTCACCGGCGACTCCCAGGAGATTTCCGGCAAGATCGTATACGACAGCATCAGCACCCTTGATTTCTACCTTACAAATGGCAGCACCCTGACCGGTTACTTCGTCGATGACGAGACCTGGGCCGGCAACGGCGGTGACGGTTACTGCAACGTATATGTGAGCAGCGATTCGGTGTGGACGGTTTCAGAAGATTGCACGATTGACGCACTCTATGCGGCAGGCAAGATTGTTGATGCAGACGGAAATAATGTGACAGTTAAGGGCGAGGATGGTACTGTCTATGTACAGGGAAACAGCGGAATCACCGTGACCGTATCATCCTATTCTACAGAGGACAAGAGCTCTGATGCCCTGCAGACACCGTCCTATAGCGACTATGAGGTGGCTGAGCCGGATGAGGACTGATTTGCCGGGTTGCCCTGAGCTCATTAGGGCGAACGAAGCTTTTTTGAGCTCATTGGGCAAACGAAGCTTTCTTTGAGCTCATTGGGCAAACGAAGCTTTCTTTGAGCTCATTGTGGTGAACGAAGATTGATTAGTTGGTCATATCCTGAAATTGCAGATTGATAGTGACTGAAACTAAAGGGGCTGTCGCATTAAGACGCGCCACCACTATATATGGCAGACGTTATTTGCAAATGTCCGCCATAAATAGTGGTGACACCGTCCGGTGCGACAGCCCATTTCCTTCGATTGGTAACTATATGTAATTCATTCGTTTTCTGTCCAAATCATTCAGGCAGTGCTATAATTCATTTGTGAAGCAGCCATCGTCCGAAAATCAAAGAGGAACGCTCAGCTATACAATGCTCTATTGGAACATTGTTACGTATACCAAACCTCACAAGCGAGACCTGAATTTCTGACGCAGAACCTACTACTTCTCTGCCTTTACTATCGAAAGGAAAATATTTATGAAAGTCTGTCTCTTAAACGAATCATTCCTGCCTGTCCTTGACGGCGTTGCCAACGTACTGCTGAACTACGCAAAATACCTTCCCAGCGATTTCAATTCGCCGGTCATCGTCGGCACTCCGCGCTATCCGGACGCCGACTATTCCGCGTACCCGTACGAGGTGGTGGCATATCCGAGCTTTAATACGGCTTCATTTGCAAATGGATACCGCACCGGCTTCCCCCTTCAGGAAAAAGCAGTGTCAAAGCTGGCAGAATTCGAGCCGGACATAATTCACAGCCATTGTCCGGCATCTGCAAATGTAATCGCCAGGCTCCTCCGCGAGCGCACCCAGGCGCCGATCGCGTTCACGTACCACACAAAATACGACATTGACCTGCGCAGAATATTCAAGATTCGTCAGGTCGCGGATGAGACGATCAAGGCCATGGTCGGCAATATCGAGGCCTGTGACGATGTCTGGACCGTCAGCCGCGGAGCCGGAGAGAGCCTGAAGGCTCTGGGTTTCAAGGGTGACTACCATGTCATGAACAACGGCGTCGATTTTGATCGCGGGCGTGTTGATGCGGAGAATGTCCGGAAAGTGACAGAGGGCTATGACCTCCCGGACGGTATTCCCGTGTTCCTTTTTGTCGGCCGTATCATCACTTATAAGGGAATTCCCATGATTCTCGATGCGCTCAAAATTTTGTCCGACGCCGGGCACGACTTCCGCATGGTCTTTATCGGAAAGGGACCGGACATGGAGCTCATGCAGAAAAAGGCAGAAGAGCTCGGTATCGGTGGGGACAGACCGGGAAAGGGCGAATGCATTTTCACCGGTCCCATCTATGACCGCGATGCGCTTAGGGCATGGAATACGAGGGCGGACTTGTTCCTTTTCCCGTCGACATTTGATACAAATGGACTCGTGGTCCGTGAGGCAGCTGCATGCGGTCTGGCCAGCGTGCTGGTCAAGGACTCCTGCGCCGCTGAGGGAGTGACGGACAACAGGAACGGCTTCCTGATTGAAGAGACAGCGGAGTCGATGGGAGACCTTCTTATTAGATTATCCGGTGAGATGGATCATGTGCATGATGTCGGAATGCATGCCATGGATGAAATATATATGTCATGGCGCGATGCGGTGGCCGAGGCCTATGAGCGTTACGCCTGGCTCCTCGAGGAGAAGGCCCGTGGCCGCCTTCGCGAGCCTGAGACACGTGCGACGGACTATCTGGTGAAACTGGCTGCCCGCAGCATGGATGAGGCTGCCCGCGCCCGCAGAGTCCGGACAGAGTTCTTCAATGACTTCAAAGATACGGCCATCGGAATGATGGACAATATCCAGGAGGCCGGGGAGGGTCTCAGCGACATGCTTGAACGAGTGAGCACCGGAACCGGTGAAAAGATGCAGCAGGTTGTGAGCGGGACCGGCGAGAAAGTTCAGCAGGCGGTGACTGAAGCTGAGCAGAAGGTGAAATCCAATCTGACCTTCATGTCTCAGGAGGTTCTGCTAAGCTACGAGAATATGGCGCATGACAGTGAGTGATATGCGCTTTACATAGGGAGCACCTCTGCAATTCTATGTGGCCAAGGCTGTGCGCCGGGACGCTTTTCTGCTGGTGACATCTGCAGTAGAGGGGTAACCGGGTAGTGTAGCAGAGCGTGGTTTGGGCACTTTCCCGCCTGTGACATCTGTCGTAGAGGGGTAATCGGGTAGTGTAGCAGAGCGTGGTTCGGGCGCTTTCCTGCCTGTGACATCTGTCGTAGAGGGGTAACCGGGTAGTGTAGCAGAGCGTGGTTTGGGCGCTTTCCTGCCTGTGACATTCGCAGTAGAGCGGGGAAAGCAGGGAATCAACCATGGATTATCTCAGCTGTTATTGGTTTGACCTCTGCAATTTAACAAATGACCAATATCTGAATAGTATTATGCTGCATATTTGGAGGGACAAAACATGGACCGGGATTTTCGGCGAATGTCATTATATCAGATATGGATACGGAGCTTTAGTGACGGCAACGGCGATGGAATCGGAGACCTGTACGGTGTGTACGACAAGCTGGATTACATAGCTTCGCTTGGTGTGGACGGAATCTGGTTCTCCCCGATTTATCCGTCGCCGAACGCGGATTATGGCTATGACATCTCCGATTACAGGGACATCCATCCTGATTACGGCACACTCGACCAGTTCAAAAAGGTCCTGAACAGAGCTCACGAACTTGGTCTTGCCGTCCTCATGGACCTGGTCATTAACCACACATCCGATGAGCACGTGTGGTTCCGCGAGAGCTGCAAGGGCAGGGATAACCCGTACAGCGACTACTACATCTGGCGCGACCCGCGGTTCAAGGGTGAGAACAAGCTGCCTCCGAACAACTGGTACAGCCAGTTCGAAGGGCTGGCATGGGAGTACAGTGAGGAGAGAGGCCAGTATTATCTGCATGTATTTGCAAAAAAACAGCCGGACCTCAACATGGACAACCCGAAAGTGCGCGAGGAAGTCAAGGATATCATGCGTTTCTGGCTGGACATGGGTGTCGACGGGTTCCGCGAGGACGTGATTACATACATTTCCAAACAGGAGGGCTTGCCGGACGGAATACCATTCCTGCCGGCGATCAACGGTCTGCCTTTTTATAAGGATGGGCCCAATCTTATGCAGTACCTTCATGAATTCCGCGATGTCGCGAGGGAGTACAATGCGCTGCAAATAGGTGAGGCCCCCATGACGCCCGTCTCCACCGCCCTCGCTTATATTTCCGGCGAGGACCGGGTCCTCGACATGATGATCCAGTTCGACACGATGATGGCGGACTGCATCCTGACCGAATATGTCTGGCACAAATTCAGCCTTCGGAAGTTGAAACGTGCATATACCAAGTGGCAGACAAAGCTCGCGGGAAAAGCATGGAATGCCCTGTACCTTGAAAACCATGACCATCCGCGTATTATCAGCCGCTACGGCGATGAGAAAAACTTCTGGAGGGAGTCCGGCACCTGCCTCGCGGCCAGCTACATTTTCCAGCAGGGCTGCCCGTTCATCTACCAGGGGCAGGAGATCGGTATGACAAATATCCGCATGAAGTCGATTGACGACTACCTTGACGTCTCATCGAAGAATGCATATAAGACCTTCCGGAAGCATTCCCCCGAGAAGAGACGCATGTCCTTCATTCATGTATCGAGCCGCGATTCCGCAAGGACGCCAATGCAGTGGGACGGAACAAAGTATGCCGGTTTCTCAACAGTCAAGCCGTGGTTCAGGGTCAACCCCAACTATCACAGAATTAATGTGGCGGAGCAAGACTCCGATCCGGACAGCATCCTGAATTTTTACCGCAGGTGCCTTGAGCTTCGAAAGAATTCAGAAACGCTGATCTACGGCGATTATAAAGAGTATTATTCGATGCACCCGAAGCTTTATATGTACGAGAGGACATATGAGGGGGAGCGGGTGCTGGTCGTGTGTTCATTTGCAAAAAAGAATCTAAGGTTCTCATTCCCCGGAGTCTGGAAAGAGGGGGAGAGGGAGCTGCTACTCAGTAACTATGCGGATAGGGGGGCGGAGAATGAGAGCTCCCCGGACAGCACGCCTGACACAAGGGCAGAGCGTGTGCTTCGACCTTATGAAGCGAGGGTGTATGTTCTGAGGGCTGAGGCTGCTTCACATTGAAGCTTTAGTTTCGTTGCGAATGATGTGCCAATGCTGCCTGTTCGCGGAGCGGACAGTTGCAGCGACTATGAGAAGTCGCATGTTCGGGTCAATGTTGTAGCCCTGCGGAGCGAACTCGCGCAAGAGCGCTACTCACTCTTGAGAAGTCGATGGAGCACTTGCCTTCTGAAATATGGATCGGGATGACCGAGTCAAAATCATATTTTTCGGGGTAGAAATCATCGCTGCGCAGGTCATAAACCAGAACGGTGTCATGGTCCGGATCGACGATCCAGTATTCTTTTACGCCGGCGTTCTGATACTTGTGAAGCTTGAGCAGCATGTCTTTCGCCCGCGTGGCGGGAGACAGGATCTCCAGCGTGAGGTCCGGAGCTCCGTCGAGAGCCTTTGCCCCCAGATCATAGGGATGACAGATCAGGAAGATATCAGGTTGGACCATTGTCTTATTGTCGCAGTCCAGCCTGACATCGCATGGAGCGACAAAGACTTCGCATTCGCCTTCACGTGCATCGGCGCACTCACGGAACAGAACAAACAACTCCCCAAGTATCTTCTGATGGATGACAGCAGGAGCTGCCATATCATAGAAGACACCGTCAATCAGTTCGACGCGGCGCTCATCCGGCAGGGCGTAGTAGTCATCGAGAGTGTATTCGCCGTCTTTCTTTTCCGTCTGGGTCTGCGGTGCGTGTGAGCTGCTTCTGTTTATTGTTGTGTATGGCTTGTCGCTATCAAACGCATAAGGCTTGTTGTTCTCTGATGGATATGTCTTGTTGCCATCAACCTCATATGGTTTGTCGCTTTCGAAATGTTGCAGCGTGTTGTAGTTCGGCATAGCTTCTTTGACAGCATATGAAGGCCTTTCTTTGAGCGGCTCATATCTGATTCCACTTTTCTCTGATACAGATCTGGCAACTGATCTTTCCTTTTTCTGCTCCTCTGAGAGCAGAACAGTTTCGATCGCTTCCAGTGTGACTCTTCTTGGCGCTTTTGTTGCCCCGCTCATAATCTTCTGGATAGTGCTGAGGGGGATTCCGGAGGACTGCGATATCATTTCATTTGTAAGACCGAGCTCGGTCTTTTTATTCTTCATTTCTTCGAGCGTCATAGAATTTCCCTCCGATTCGAGAAGTAACCTAGTAGATTCTCGAGATTTCTTGATGTCTTATGCTACTAATTATGCCATGGAATTGCAAAATGTCAATACGAATGTTATTAAAATAGCAATAATAATACATAAAAACGTAGCAAAATTGCAAAACGGCTATTCTGGAGGACTTCTCATTGTCTTAAGTGTAGCCGGCAGTTTATTTATGCATGGTCGGCAGTCGATCTTGTAAAATAACTCATATGTGCAGTGCCATATAATGGTCAAATCAAGGTGCGTGGGCAGTCGAAATGACTCATTTTTTGAAAAATCAGCTTACCACTCAATAAAAATGTCCTACTTAAAAGCAGTCACCTTCATTGATTTTGACAATTGATGAGGGTAAGGCTGGCTAATATCAGATTCTTGCTTTCAGTGGATTAGAGGTGGTTTCAAGGAGCGCGACTGCCAGCTTATCTACCCGGGCAGTCATGAAGCGCCGTTCCGAACTAAGGTGACTGCCAGCCATTATTCTTGCCTTCAGTAGATTAGAGTTGATTTCAATGTTATCGACTGCCCACCATGACATCCGAGCAGTCATGAAGCGCCGTTCCGAACTAAGGTGACTGCCAGACATTATTCTTCCCTACAGTAGAGTAGAGTTGATTTCAATGTTATCGACTGCCCACCATGACACCCGGGCAGTTACGAACGCCGT
>JAFRCB010000309.1 GCA_017404585.1 Lachnospiraceae bacterium | reverse complement strand
TCATAGATGAACCTCTTTTCAGAAATATAATTCACATCGAACAACTTCGCTTTATGCAGCCATTCCTCCGATCCTTCCGCCCGGGCGGCAGTGTCAGACCGAAGTAAAAGCAGCACACTCACGCTCTGACAACATGGCAGTCATAGCGCACATTCCTGCAGTCAATCGAGAAACCCGGCTTTTTTCCTGCCAGCGGCTCTCCCTTGATCGGCCTCTTAATGACGATTCTCCGGGGATCAGCGGCAAATGCAGCCGTAAGAAGCTCCTCCTCATTTGCACAGGGTGTCTCGAGTTTCTGAAACATCTGAAGTTTCTTTGTGCTGATTCCCGATTTCTTCTTGGCCGGAAACATGGGATCAAGATAGATCACGTCCGGTTTCCACCCGAGCGTCCCCAGAATGTCTACGCTGTTGCCTTCCCTGAGTTCCATTCTACGGGCTATCTCCCCAATATCAGTATCTCTCTGCGCACGGTCCAAAGCATCCCTGAGCAGGGCTGCTATGACCGGATTGTACTCACACATAAGTACTGAGAACCCGGCTGCCGCCAGTATAAAAGCGTCCTCGCCCAGACCGGCGGTGGCATCGACGGCAAGCAACCCGGCAGTGTCCTCTTTGAATCTGACGGCCCTGAGCATTTTTTCATGCTGAAGTCGGCCGCCGAGAACCCTCTTTATCATATGCCTGAAATCGCCGCGAAGCTTCATATTTCCCTGCACAAGCGAGAGCCCGTCCTCATCCAGCAGAAGATATCTCTCATCTCTGCGTATTTCATCTGTCCGCATACAGAAATCCAGTCCGAGCCGGTCCGCTAGCTCCATGGCCCTGTCCGTGTTATCCTGCCCTGCCGTTACGATCCTCATTCTTCCCCCAAAACCTTTCAAATCTCGCTCTAATTATAAATATTATCCTGTATTTTGTATATGCTAAAGTTCGGATAAATTCAGACAATATACTTTCCCCTTTGTTTCCTTACGTGGTACAATAAAAAAGCAAACTGCCATGAGCAGTGCGCGAAAGATGACATGCATGGAACTCACTCTACCGGACTGTGACTGCCCGGTCCAGGTCCGGCAGATAAGCCGGAAGTGAGTTCGGAATATTATTGTAAACGGAGATACAAACGATGAGTGGTGAAGAGCGCAGACATGAATTATTAGATCTGCTGAGTGCCAGCAGGGAACCGATTTCCGGACGACATCTGGCCGACCATTTCAAAGTCAGCCGCCAGGTAATCGTTCAGGATATAGCCCTGCTTCGGGCTAACGGTCTCCAGATTTTTTCGACAAGCCGCGGCTACTACCTGCAGCCCGGAGAGTCACAGACAAGGGTCTTTAAAGTCAGACATACCGAGGAGCAGGTCGAAGAGGAACTTAATCTTATAGTTGATCTCGGCGGACGTGTCGAGGATGTCTTTGTATACCATAAAGTATACGGAGTCGTGAGAGCAGAGCTTCACCTGAAGTCCCGCTGGGAAGTGCGCAAGTACCTCGATGAGCTCGGTGACGGACAGTCCAGTCTTCTCATGAATGTCACCTCCGGCTACCATTACCATACGGTCAGTGCTGATTCTAAGGAGACACTGGACCTCATCCAGGAGCAGCTGGCGGCACACGGTTTTCTCGCGCCGCTTCGTGACTACGAACCCGTTAATTTCTGGTAAGCATGAAAGCAGAGGAAATCTGTCTGAACCGTAACAGTTCAGACAGGCTGCAGCTAAAGTCCAAAATCCGGCAGCAAACATCATCTTCATCGAAAAACGTCGGTCCTCTCCTGTGAGCTTGAAACATGCAGGCATGTTTCGATCTCTCGGTCGGACCGACAATGTTTTTCTCACGAAGATGGATGATTTGCTGCCGAATAAACGAACTGCGAGATGCGCCTGTCTGAACCTTTACTCTCCGTCAGGTCATAATACTCACCAATATATAGAGAAAGAGGCGGTAAAGACACGTCAATGCGCGACTTCACCGCCTCCTTTTTATGTAACGAAGCAAAGCCTGATTTATACGACGACCGCGCCCTCAGGCGTCAGCCCAAGCTCCTCGTCCATCCAGACGCTGACCGACTGGTCCTCAACAGAGAACTCACCGTAGCCCTGGCGCGTGATGGTGACCTTCCTGTCACTGTGACCGAGCACATCATAATAAGTCTTGCCTGCAAATTCCTTGCCGACGAACATTCTTCTTCTATGTCTGCCGCGACTCGAAATCAGGACGGCGATGCCGTACTTCTCACGTGTCCAGCCGATGCAGTATTTGTGCGTAAAGTAATCATTCTGACGGCCATATGCATACATTCTTCTGACCATCAGCATAAGCTCCAGGTCCTGTCCTACCGGCGGCACATTGTTGTGCGGAATACCGTAAAGGTCACCGTAGAATACGCACGGATAACCGTCCTGGCGAAGAAGAATCATAGCGTAAGCCAGTGATCTGAACCAGGGCTTGACCGGCGATGCCAGCGACTGGCCCGGCTGCGTATCATGATTGTCAACAAACGGCACCGAGTGAATCGGATTCCACTCCGTCAGTGTCCCCTTGAAAATATTTCTCAGGTCATAATTTTCCCTGTTGTAGGACGCGTCGCAGAAATGGAAATGCAGCGGCACATCAAAGAGGCTCATCTGGTAGTCGACCTGCTCAAGATATCTGGTCAGCTTCTGAACATCTCCGCTCCAGTACTCGCCGACAGCGAAGAGATTTCTGCCCGTTGACTCGCGCATGTTGTGGAGCCAATCGCGGTAGAAGTAGGCGTCGATATGCTTGACCGCGTCTAGACGCACACCGTCCATCTCCGTCATACCCTCGTACCAGGTGCCCCACTTGCCGAGCTCCTCCACGACCTCAGGATTCTGCTGATCAATGTCAGCTCCCATCAGGTAGTCGAAGTTGCCGAATTCGTTGTCAACATTCGGACTCCACTCGTGATCTTTAAGTTTGTAGATCGGGCTGCCCTGCGGTTCCTCGTTGCGGAAGCCTGAAAAGTGCCTGTGATCCCACTTAAAATCTGAGTACTGATCGCCGCGGCCTTCGAAATTATAGATTGTCTCTGCCTCGACTGTCTGATAGTTCTCACCGATTTCATAATTGCGGTTGTCCGGACTTACCTCTATTGCCTCTACTTCCTCTCTCGCGTCAGCGCCGAGCTTATGGTTTAGCACGATATCCGGGTAGACATGAAGACCCGCTTCATGGCAGGCGTGAATAGCCATCTGGTACTCTTCCCTCGTCCCGTACTTTGTCCTGACTGTGCCTTTCTGATCGAATTCGCCCAGGTCGTACACGTCGTATACGCCGTAACCGACGTCCTCAACGCCGCGAAGAGATTTATAGGCCGGCGGTGTCCATATCGCGGTGAAACCCATGGCTTCGAGCGAAGCGGCATTTGCAGCAAGCTGATTCCACAGATTTCCGTCCGAGGGCAGATACCACTCGAAGTACTGCAGCATCGTGCCGTTCCGTGTGAAGGAATTGTAGTAAGCCATGAGGAAATTCGTGCCTGCATGACCATATCCCTCGCGGTTCATCTGATCATAGAGATCCGTGACTGTGTTCAGAACTCCGAGATTCAGATTTCGGCTCTGCGCGTCTTCTTTAGCAGTCTGGAAGTCCGTCAGCATGTGGCGTACAGTGAGGGCGGAATCCGACATGGCGTCGGGGCTTTCCTCCATCTGGAGGAGGGTGGCGGTATTGCTCGTCAGTTCCTCCTCGAGGAGCTTAAGTATTAACTTCTTGTCGAGGTTGGCCCGAACACTATAGGCCATGGACTCAGAAAGACCCGACAGGATGCCTGCAATCGCGATCTGAGCCGCCATCTTCATCTGCTGGCTGGCTTCATTTGCGCCGACATAACTGATACTGTTGCTCAGATGCTCAAGCACCGGGGTTACCCTCTGACATGCCTCGCTGTCGCCGCCGAGAACGATTCTCAGCGTCCCGGCTTCGGCATCCGACGTCCCGCCGATGACCGGAGCGTCAATGACTGCGACATTTCGTTCAGCGGCTTCGTCCGCGATCCGGCTTGCCAGCTCAGGACTCTTTGTCGTCATATCGACAACGACTGAGTTTTCCGGAGCGATCGCGCAGATTCCCTCCTCGCCGAAATACAGATCCTCAACATCCTGCTGATAACTTACTTTTATAAATATATAATCCGCTTCCCTGAGGCAGTCTGCAAGGGTCTCAGCCCAGATGCCTCCGCGGTTGGTAATTTCGTCCGCACGGATAGCAGTGCGGTTATAAACTGTGACTTGATAGCCGGCTTCAAGAAGCCGCACGGCCATCGGTGTACCAAGGTCGCCCATTCCAATAAATGAAATTCGTTCCAAAGTGTCACCTCCTTTTTTATTCTTCCGAAAGGTCCGGAATAAATTCAACATATATCTGATCAAAATCGTCTTTCAAATCCTCTATCACATATTCTCTCATTTTCGTCCAGTGGCGGACGTCAATGAGCGACGTGTCAAGGTTCTCCTTCAGATACACCTCGATCCACGTCTTCCTTCCAGTCTGTATCACATCAATGAAGGTCGCCCGGTAAGGCAGGCCTTCAAGGTTTTTATTTACGACCTCGTGTACTCTTCTCATAACATCTTCGGGCGGCGAGAAGAGCAGCATCTGCTTGAAGCCCCGCACGATCTCACTGACCGGTTCGCGGAGGAGCAGCACTGACATAACTATCGCGACCGCTGAGTCCATGTAAGGAGCAAATGCAGCCAGCACCGTATCTCCCAGCACATACTGAGCGAGGAATGCTACCGCGATACCGCAGCTTCCCACGATATCCGCCTTCCACAGGTAAAGCTCCGCATGGACAGTCGGGGACTCATATTTGCGGCTTATGTGAGCCAGCATAAAATACATGAATACCGAAGCCGCTCCCAACAGCATTTCATATACAGCGATCATGCTGGGATTGACCCTGTTACCCCCGCTCATAATGACATGCACGTTCGTGTTGATAAGGAGCAGCATCAGCGTAAGAAGCACCGAGTACTTTATGATCAGGAAAAAGGACTCCACCTGTGAGTACCCGTAGGGGTGCCTCTCGTTGACAGGCTTATACAGCAGCGGGACCAGTACACGGCAAGGTCCCATCATAACGCGCTCGGCCGAATCAAAAAGTCCGTCCATCATCACCGCGTATGACCGCAGGATGAGAGCCATTATAATTTCAGACCCGGACAGCAGGCAGCTGCCGATGAAGGAGAGCCTCAGCACCTTCTTTTCAATTTCTTCTTTTGTCAGTTTCTTTCCGGTGTTCATATTTATTCATTGATCCCGCACACGAAAATATCGTGTGCCGGTGTTCTCTCGGCGAGGCGAAAACACAATGCTTTTGCCATCGCACGCTGACATAATACTGTTTTCACAGTCCGCATTACAGACAAATTCCTATACCTTTAAGCCATATTTTGCATAAATACATTTAACGATAAAGGGGCCTGAGCCCCTTATCATTCATTTTTGTCGTTATTTACTTCAACCGTCAGCTTGTCTTCTTTTGATTTCTCGAGCTTCGGTTTCTGGTCTCCCAGCCATACATCTTTGCCTGCATCAAGGAATGTCTTGATCACCGAAATAACCGTGCTCACCTGGTCGGCTGGGAGTCTCCGCGCTGCCTTGATGATTGCGCTGAGCGATTCCCTCTTATTGGAATAAAGCTCTGAGAAAGATTTGGCGCCTGTGGCTTCAAGCGTGTCAAAAACAGTATTGACAAAATCCTGCTTCTGCTCTCTGGTAAGCCTGCTCAGCCATTCATCAAAAGTCTTATCAAGAAAGACACTCATTGACGACTGCTTCTCTGCCTGGACAAATCCCCACTTATTGATGCACCATGTGTAGGGATTGTGCTGGGAAGCCCCGCTCTTTCCGGTGCTCTCCACGACCTTTTTGTCCTGCTTGTTGAAAAGAAGGATACCGATCGGCGATCCTTCCGGTATGGCGAGGGACACCCGGTCCAGAATATTTTTATAGTTCTCGTTCTCGACAATGATCTCGTTAAAGCCCGGACCGTCGTTTGAGTAGACACGGACGATCCTGTCCTTATGCCAGTCCTCGCAGAAAGCAGCCGCGTACATCGCGAGATTGCCTCCCTTGGAATGTCCGCCGACTCTCACGGGATCATTCGTACTGTCACACACAATATCCAGATACTCAGCCGCGCAAAGCTGGGCGGGCGTTGCCTCCATGAACGAGAAGTTCAGATCCTCGCGCCACCCGACAAGCGTGTTGTCTGTTCCCCTGAAGGCTGCATAGACCGTCCCGTCACCAAGTTCAAATGTCATTGCCGCGAACTGGAACTGGCGGCCCTGATTTACTATATCAACGTAATCTTTGACCATGATATTGCCGAATCTGTTCGTCTTCGCGCATTTTTCAAATACAGGCTTCGGATTGCATGCCAGCTCCGACTGATCCTTGCCGGTTTCAGCATACTTTGAATAGAGCTCAGCAATGGAGACCGGCGCAGACCCCTCATCCATACTGATAATGCCCTTAAAATCCGAATAGGCAAGCAGTGACAGGATCAGATTATCAACGTCATTAAATTCTCTCTCTCTGAATGTGAGGTCACCCCGCCATTCAATGTAATCTAACATATCAGACATTCTCGTATCCTCGCATAGTTTCCGTGCAATAAGGTCCCGTTTGAAATGAACGAGAGGTCGAGCGCACGATTTTCATAAGACGATGTCACATTCCGAATTCTTCGCACAGCGCGGCGAATCTGACCTTCTCCTTGTCCTTCACGGTCTTCGACAGATCATTCATGCAATGGTGAATGACATCCGCATCTTTGAGGACTTCATCTGTCTGACTGTCAACGACCAGCTTGTCATCGTGATGATAGATGGCAGAACAGATGATGTCCGTCTCCTCATCTGTTGTAAGACCGAGCTCATTTAATATCTTTCTTGCGAGATCCGCGCCCTTATGCGCATGATCATCATAGCTTCCGCTCTCATAGGCATGAAGATCATGCAGCATAGCCGCCATCGACATGATCTCCGGATCTTGACCGCGCTTTTTCGCGATCATAGTCGCCGCGAGCGAGACACCGTACAGGTGCACGATCGCGCCGTTCCTCTTATCCGGATCAGGCAGAGCATTAAGGCGTGCATCCACATATTTTCTGAGTTCTTTTAATCTTCCCATGATCGTTCTCCTTTATTCAATTCCCGCTCGAAAGACTCAGCGCGGGATTTGTCAGCTTACTTCTTAAAAACTAAATCCCGGCGGTCTTCGTTCCCCGATTGCTGTTCAAACCTATCATACCACAAATGAGTATCACATGTAACAAAGCCGTCTTATATCCTCTTCATCTCTCCCTTTCATGCTGACAAAAGTGAGATCGTGGACCTTTCCGTCCGACATCTCAGCCCGCAGCTGCCTCGTGTCGCCTGCAAATCCGTTCTTCTTTCTGTAATCAAGCAGCCTTGCGACTTCTGTAACGCGAAGGACCTTGCCGGTCCCCCGGCTCATAATGTAATTCTCCCCCCGGATCAGGCGGCCGTTCAGGAATCTCTCACCGTTCCTGAAGTCATAAAGGACATCTGCCAGAGAACAGTCCTTCTCCATCTTCCTTACAAGCCCGGCTGCCTCATTGTACTTTCCCAGCCAGTTAATCAAAGCGATACATGCCGGAATGAGGAACATGACTCCCGGCAGACCAACAACTATAACTGTGACAATTCCGATGACACCGAATACAATGAACATACAAAACAGCACGATGTCAAATGTCCTGAGATACCCGATCAGTTCTTTCTTTTCCGTTTCCAAATCCGCTCCTCTCCCATCTTTACTGAGCCCACTCACACAAAAGCAATCTGCCCGGTCTGCTCCCTGCGAACTTCATTATGTCTGACAAATGTCTTAGTAAAAGAATACATTAATATACCGTGCGGAGCAACCGCAAAGGTCCGATTCGGGGCATATGCAGCCGCTTGAAATTTCAGGGGACTGCCGTTCGTATGGCAGTCCCCCTTTGCTGCATTCAGCTTTAGTTAATCACTTTTTCGCCCCGGAAGCCCAATACTTCTTATTATCCATGTCCATAATTCCCTCTTTACTGACAAAGATCTAAAAAGGTTATCCGGTACAGGAAGATCAGATCTCCACCGTTTCATATTCCAGCTGCCTCCTTTCATTGAAATAGTGGTGTAGTTCTTTTCCTCCTGATGGTATAAGAATACTTCAGGTCATGTCCGTGTATGCGGACATTGAAAAAAGAACTTCCGCAAGTATTCATTTAAGTGACATTTATATGATTATGTTGTAGAATAAACATGCTTTCAGCATGCCCCGGTATACGTGGCAATACTTCGTGCAAGTAAAGGAGAAATTATGAAAT
>JAFRCB010000308.1 GCA_017404585.1 Lachnospiraceae bacterium | reverse complement strand
CTGCCTTTGACCAAAGTGAGTTTCAACGGGTCTTCGGCAGAAGCAGCAAAATCCAGCTTCAAAGGCACTTTTGCTGCCTTTGACCAAAGTGAGTTTCATCGGGTCTTTGGCAAAAGCAGCAAAATCCAGCTTCTGAGGCGTGTTTGCTGCCTTTGACCAAAGTGAGTTTCATCGGGTCTTCGGCAGAAGCAGCAAAATCCAGCTTCTGAGGCACTTTTGCTGCCTTTGACCAAGAGAGGTTTCAATGGGTCTCAGGCAGAGGCAGCAAATTTCTCAATTCTGAGAAAATCTGCCGCCTCTGCCAAATTCACTCATGTAAAAAATGATTCTGCACTCACTGCCAATCCACCAGCGCCACCACGCCGCTGTTCGGAAGCAGGTCAACAATGAGCCGGCCGTCCCGAATCTCCAAAGTCTGGCAGCCCTCCATGCTGCCGGCGCTCTGCATCTCGGTTTGAGCCCCGCACTTCTCGGCGAACGCGTCATAGACCTTCTGCAGCTCGTTCATGGCAGCCCTCATCTCAGCGAGGGAATCCCCCATCTGCTCTTTCAGGGCGTCGCCGGTCACTTTGATTTTCTTTACGGCCTTCTTCACCTCGCGGGAGGCATCCCGCACGGCACCGGCAGATTCATAGAGCTCGTCCGCCATCACAGTGAGCTCAGCCTTGGCCTCTTTCAGGTGCTCTGCCCGCAGCGCAGCGGCGGCATCATTGTCGGCCTCCGTCTCATCCGGGAGGGTGAGCAGGTTGACCGCGTGGTTTGCGTTGACCGGCAGCGGAATCTCGAGGTGGGCTGCATTGTCGCCATTGTTCAGGGCCGTGACCACTGATTTTCCGTCAAGTGTTCTTGCAAATGCATACTGCTGCGTAGTAAGAGACAGCTCCTTATATTCGCCCCATGTGAGGGCCGGGAACTGCGCTTTCAGCCTGCCGAGGGCTTTGTGAAGCTTCGGGAGGTCCGCATTTTCATCGAAATCGGACAGCTCAAGGCACGGGCGAAGGTTCCAGTCGGAGCCCCACTCCTTGTTGCCCTCGACGCCGAACTCAGAGCCGTAGTAGACGGACGGGATGCCGGGGAGGGTGTAGAGGAGCATGGTGACATTTGCAAGATGGGCCTTATTATTCAGCTTGGAATAGATGCGGGCCACATCGTGGTTGTCGACAAATGTATAAAGGCGGATCTTATCCCCCACGATGCCCAGAAGGCGCTTGACCGAGTGGGCGATCTCGAAATAGTTGTGGTCGTTGTGGCCGGAGAAGAGACCTTTGTGGAGCTCATAGTTTGTGACGGAATGGAGCATGCCGGCATTGGCCCAGCGCGAATAATCGCCGTGAATGACCTCGCCCATGAGCCAGAAATCCGGTTTCATCGCGTCGCACACGCCACGCAGGTCACGCATAAAACCGAAGTCGAGCACGTCGGCCGCGTCGAGGCGGATCCCGTCGATGTCGAACTCGGTGATCCAGAAGCGGACCGTGTCGAAGAGATAATTCTTGACCTCCTGATTCCACATGTTGAGCTTGACCAACAGGTTGTGGCCGCCCCAGTTGTCGTAGGAAAAACCGTCATTGTACTCGTTGTTGCCCCAGAAATTCACGTTGCAGTACCAGTCGCGGTAACGGGAATGCTCGCGGTTTCGCATCAGGTCTTCAAATGCGAAAAATCCGCGGCCGGTGTGATTGAAGACACCGTCGACGATGACTTTCATGCCGATTTTGTGGCAGTGCTTCACGTAAGCCTTGAAATCCTCATTCGTTCCCAGCCGGTTATCCACGGTGCGGTAGTCGATCGTGTCGTAGCCGTGGCTGCCGGACTTGAAGAGGGGTCCGATGTAGATCGCGGTGCAGCCGATGCGCTGCGCGTGGTCGCTCCATTCAGTGATTTTATTGAAATGAGAGCCCTGCTCTCCGTGATTATCGTGCGGGCAGCCGCAGAGGCCGAGCGGATAAATATGATAGAATACGGCGCTGTCATACCATGCCATATGGTTCTTCTCCTTTGGTTGTATTTGCGCAAAAGCGCGGTCTTTAGTATACCACACATCAGGCTATGGTGCAAAAATCCGCTGTCATTTGCACTGTAGAGAATGTATAATGAAATGCGAGATACTTCTCTATCGAGTTTTCAAGGATCGACCGGAATAAGTCGCCATTATCTGGTCAGGAAAATGGCCGGATAAATGACCATATAAGTGACCTGGAACAAGCCGTGTTGAGCTGTCTGCGGGATGATTAATGCGGTCTTCCGGTATCGAGTACGTATAATGAATTACGACAATAAATCTTTCAGGAGGGCACCATGGGCATCGTAGTAATCGGAGCGGTTTTCGTAGACATAAAAGGATACCCGTATGACACATATCTCCCGACAGGCCGCAACTCAGGCCGGATCGTGCAGGTCCACGGAGGCGTGAGCCGCAATATTGCGGAGGATATTGCAAATGTCGAACTCCGCCCCACCTTCGTCTCCCTCGTGGACGACACCGGTATGGGAATAGATGTCATAGAAAAACTGAAGCGGCACAAGGTCAATACGAAATACATACGCAAAGTGCCGGACGGTATGGGAGCGTGGCTGGCAATATTTGACAACGACGGTGACGTTGCCGGGTCCATTTCCAAGAGACCGAACCTTGAGCCGATCGCTCAGATCCTTAAGGAAGAGGGCGATGAGATCATAAAGGACTGCGACAGCATTGTCGTGGAGTTTGATTTGGAGAACAGTGTGCTGAAGCAGGTATTTGCCCTCGCGGAGAAATATCACAAGGATGTGTATGCGGCCGTCTCCAACATGTCGATCGCGATGAAGCGGCGCGACCGGCTGCAGAAAATTCGCTGCTTCGTGTGCAACAAGGAGGAGGCGGAGGTATTCTTTGCGGATTCCTTCAGCGGGATCCCGAGTGAGGAACTTGCCCGGGTCCTTGTCGAGAGAATACGCAGCGCCAACATCCGCAGCATGATCGTCACGCTGGGCGGCGACGGGGCAATTTTCGCGGACGCGCTGACCGGAGAGTACGGGCAGACCCGCGCGAGGCAGGTGAACGTCAGCGACACGACCGGGGCGGGGGACGCGTTCTCGGCGGGTGTTACCATCGGTCTTACCTACGGAAAGAGCCTGGCGGAGTCCTGTGAGATCGGCACACGGCTTGCGGCGTCCGTGATCGTGACCCAGGATAATGTGTGCCCGAGATTCAGGCCGGAGGAGTTCGGGCTGGAAGTGAAAAGCAGTTCAGACGGTCGGTAGCTAAGCTCCGGATAAACGAACTGTGAGAAGCGACCGTCTGAACTGTTACGAAGTTAGTATTATGGGTGTGGATTTCTGTTAAATTGTGTAGCCATTTTACATACAATTTACTATAATAAAGTGGTGCAGAGGACACTTATCTGCATAAGAGGATTTATTAGAGGTTTGCAGCATGATAGGGGAATTACTTGCAAATAGAGTGCTGATTGCCGGCGGCATAGGCTGGGCATCCGCGCAGATTATTAAGACGATTATCTACGCATGTATGAATCGCACACTCGACCTGACGAGGCTTGTCGGTGACGGCGGAATGCCGAGTGCCCACTCGGCGACGGTCACATCTGTCGCGCTGGCGACGGGGTTTGAGTGCGGGTTTTCGTCGCCTATATTTGCGATTGCTGCCTTCTTCGCCTTCATAACAATGCACGATGCTTCCGGAGTGCGCCTTGAGACCGGGAAGCAGGCCAAGGCCATCAATGACATATTCATCCTGCTCTCTGATATGATGGAGGACGTGAAGACACCTGAGCAGAAGCTCAAGGAGCTGGTCGGTCATACGAAGCTGCAGGTGTTTGCCGGGTGCGGGCTCGGGCTGCTTGTGACGGCGATTTCGTATATGATCGTAAAATGACGAGTTGGGGACGGTTCTTTTCGCGTGAAGTAAAATAATACGGGCAGGCTGCAGAAAAGCTCAGAATCCGGCGCAAACATCATCTTCATCGAAAAACGCAGGTCTTATCTGTGAGCTTAAAAAGGCAAAAGCCTTTTTGATCTCACAGGGAAAGACCTGCAATGATTTTCTCACGAAGATGGATGCTTTGCTCCGGAAACGGAGTGCGAAAACAGCCAACCTGAACCAAGGCTTCACGCGTAAGAACCGTCCCTTATTCGCCACTGGTTAGCATTTGCTAACAAGCATCGCACCAAGTATACTAATAGTAGTGCTATTTAGGCTAACTCGCATAAGTTTTCATACAATTATCTCGCTCGAGACGTTTACCCACTGATAAACAAGTGTGAGCCGGTATTTTATAGTTAGGAAATTGCGAAATTCCCTGTGAGCACATAGCTTCGCAATCACCTATTTTAAACGTAAGAGAAAGGTGACCGACATGATAACCAACGACAAAAACATTAATTATCTGAAGCATGAAGTGGTCCTCAAAATATGTGAGGCCGCATGGGAAGGCGAAATCACAAACGACGTCAGAGAAAGAATCGTCAATGAAATAAGCCCGGGGCCGAAGCCGGAATACCGCTGCTGCGTGTACAAGGAAAGAGAGATCGTCCGCGGAAGAATCCGTCTCGCAGTCGGTGAGAATGCAAATGTTAATAATCCCACCAAGAACGTCGTCCAGGTCATCGAGCCTGCTTGCGACGAATGTCCGATCGCTTCCTACACAGTCACAGACAACTGCCGTTTCTGTCTCGGACGTCCTTGTATCAGTTCCTGCAACTTCAAGGCGATAAGCCCGGGCGACGTCCGCATGCACATCAACTCTAAAGTGTGCAAGGAGTGCGGCAAATGCGCCGAGGCATGTCCGTTCGGTGCTATCGTTCATCTTGAAAGACCGTGCAAGAAGGCATGTCCGGTCAACGCCATCTCCTATGATGAGTACGGTTTCTGTGAAATTGATGAAGAAAAGTGCATCCACTGCGGTCAGTGCGTCCATAACTGTCCGTTCGGCGCGATCAGCACGAAGCTCGCTCTTGTCCCGATCATCAGAGCTATTCAGGCCGGCAAGGAAGTTATCGCTATGTGCGCTCCGGCGACAGAAGGCCAGTTCGGAGCCGGCATCGGTATGGCGTCGATAAAGGCGGCGCTGAAGAAGGTTGGATTTGCAGACATGGTGGAAGTAGGCCTCGGCGGTGACATGACGGCAGCCTACGAAGCAAAAGAATGGATCGAGGCTAAGAAGGAAGGCAAGAAGATGACGACTTCCTGCTGCCCGGCCTTCATTTCCATGATCCGCCATCAGTTCCCGAAGGTATACGAGAACAACAAGTCCTCGACAGTTTCCCCGATGGTGGCTGTCTCGAGATATTTGAAGCTGACCCATCCGGGCTGTATCACAGTATTTGTAGGACCGTGCATCGCCAAGAAGGGCGAGTGCCTGAACGAGTTCATCGCTGACCGTCCGGACTACGCTGTCACGTTCGGTGAGATATCCGACCTGCTTGAATCCAAGGGCGTCGCTTTCGAACTGGTAGAGGAAGATTATCAGGAGTCCTCCACCTGGGGCAAGAAGTTCGCGACATCCGGCGGTGTGGCCAAGGCTGTTATTGAAGTCATGGAGGAGATGGGCGAAGATACCTCCAATATCAAGCTGCTCTCCTGCGCCGGCGGTGCCGAGTGCAAGAAGGCCCTCACACTGCTCAACGTAGGCCGTCTGCAGGAAGACTTTGTCGAAGGCATGATGTGCCCGGGCGGATGCCTCGGTGGTCCGTCAAAGATTTTGGCTGAGAGGGAGATCACAAAGGCAAGGGCCGGTCTGCTTGCCAAGGCTGACGGGCGCAGGATTCTGGAGAATCTCGAGAAATATCCGATGGATAAGTTCTCCATGTATCGCGACGGACATATGGAGTAAATATTAATTAACGAGTCGTGAGCGGTTTTTTCGGATGAAATAGAATAGGCAGGCTGTTCTACCAGTTCGTTTCCGGAGCAAAGCATCCATCTTCGTGAGAAAAACATTGCAGGTCCTTCACTGTGAGATCAAAAAGGCGTTTGCCTTTTTAAGCTCACAGAAGGGACCTGCGTTTTTCGATGAAGATGATGTTTGCGCCGGATTCTGAGCTTCGCTGCAGCCTGCCTGTATTATGACTTCACGCAAAAAGAACCGTCCCTACTTCGTCAAATCCACGAATCCGGATCGCCGCCGGTGATAGCGAGACTGAGGAGCGCGTCCATCTGCTCGATTTCCTCGGTACCCTCGATCACCTCCAAAAGGACAGCATCCTCGCGGGCCTCCGGCATCTCATCGTCCGGCCCGATCTCCATGTCCGGCTCCTCACCGCAGTAGGGGCAGACGATGCGCGGACCGGTGAGTTCGCTCAGAAATCTCCAGTTGCAGCATTTGCATTCATAAAATCCGGCACGCTTTGTGCCATCCGGTACAAAATACATAAAAGCCTCCTTTATCTGCCGCCGCCGGCGGCTTTATCGAGCAAATGATATTATACTACAAAAGCGCCGTAAACCGACAATAAATATTGTCCGGCGGGCAGATTCACATTTGCAGAATTTCCGTGTACAATATAACGGTAGACAAAGTTCTGAAAAAAGGACAAGGGGAAACATATGACGAAAAAATATTTCTTTTTTGACATTGACGGGACACTGACGGATCTTGAGACAAGAAAAATCATTCCGTCAGCCCAGGAGGCAGTGATCAAGCTGCAGGAAGCCGGTCACTTCGTGAGCATATGCAAAGGCCGCGCTCTTTACAAGGCTGAGGCCTTCCGCGCTTCGCACGGTTTTGCAAATATGGTCTGCAACGGCGGTCACGGCATCGTCATTGACGGCAAAATTATTGAAAACGAGCCGATCGATTTCGAGAAGGCCCTCGCGGTCTATCGGCAGGCCATAGATCTCGGATACGGAGTGCTCGTCGCCGATGATGACTCGATCCGGGTCAAGGCCAATAGCTTTAAGTTCTATGATCAGGTCGGACCCCGCCAGGAGCCGACGACTTACCTGATCGACGAGAACTATGATCCGGCAGACGGGGATGCCATTTACAAAATGTATATCTCGATCCCCAAGGAGGATGAGGATAAGCTGACCCTCAAGGACACGCTCGGGTACCTCAGATTCAAGCCGGAATACCTGATGTTCCAGCACGATGACAAGAAGCGGGGCATTCTCCGAATGCTGGAGCTGGTCGGCGGGGACCCGAACGAGGTGGTCGTCTTTGGCGATGACACCAACGACCTCGATATGTTCGACCCGCAGTTCTACTGCGTCGCGATGGGGAACTGGAGAGACCCGGAGCTCGTCCGGAGGGCAGACTATGTCGCCGCCAGGAACGTGGACGACGGAATCTATAAAGCGTGCGTGGAGCACGGGTGGTTCTGACAGCGAAGCTTTCGAAAGGCGCGTACGGTTCTAATAGCGAAGCTTTCGAAAGACGCGGACGGTTCTGACAGCGGATTGTCCGGGAGCATGGCTGAACCTTGTACGCGGATTCTGTTTACAGAGAACTTACGTGCATATACAGATGTTTTGGTGTATCCTTTCGTAAGAAGCAAAGCATCCGCTTGTGGAAGAGGGCATATTCACTGCTCGCAGTAGTGGCAGTCTGCCCGCCTCATTAAAAATAGGTCTCAATGAAGGCTGATGCCCACACTGAGATAAACAGGAGTTAAGTACTATGTTAGCAGCAGTATTATGGTTCGCAGTCGGTCTGGTCCTTCTCATCAAGGGCGGAGACTGGTTCGTCGACGGGGCGACAGGGATCGCCAGAAGATTTCATTTGCCGGAACTCCTTATCGGAGCGACGGTTGTATCAATAGGGACGACCCTTCCTGAGGTCATGGTCTCCACGACATCCGCGCTGAAGGGAATCGGATCGATTGCTTATGGAAATGCGATCGGTTCGGTCATTTGCAACACAGCACTCATATCAGCCATCACGATCACGGCCATGCCGGGGCCGGTCGACCCCAAGACTCTGAAAACACCGGTCGCATTCTTCTTCACGGCAGCCCTCATCTATGTCATCGACGCATATACTGTCGGCAGCTTTACGCGCCCGATCGGTATTCTTCTGCTGGGCATATTCATTGTCTACATGCTGACAACGGTCAGGCAAATGATGAAAACGCCCTCTAAGCCGGCAGCCCACGAAGAGGAAGAGGAGGAGGTGCCGCTTGGCAAAGCGCTCATCATGCTGGTCGTCGGAGCCGCTCTCATCGCAGTGGGCGCGGATCTGCTTGTCGACAACGGAACACTCATAGCGACAGCGCTCGGCGTGCCGGAGACGGTCATCGCGCTGACATTTGTAGCCCTTGGCACGTCCCTGCCGGAGCTGGTCACCGCCATCACATCCCTGATGAAGGGTCACGGCGCTCTGTCCCTCGGCAACGTTATCGGAGCCAACCTGTTCAATCTGGTCCTGGTCTGCGGTATGTCGATCACACTGGCCCCGTTCAGGCTTCCGGAGGGCGCGGTCTTCCTCGGAAAGAACTCGTCCCTCACCCTTGAGCTGCCTGTCATGATGCTGGTCATGCTGCTTCTCACGGTGCCGGCACTAAAAAAAGGCCGGCTCTTTAGATGGCAGGGCATTACCCTACTTGCTATTTACGCGGCCTTTTGCATTATCCAGTTCACTTTATAAGATATACGATTTTTCAGCTTCGAACCCTCCATCCCCGGGATCACCGTAACACTCGATATAACGGGCCCGCATGGAGGGTTCCGTGTTTCCGAGCAGAAGATGGGGAGTCGCACCGAACTCGTTTATGCGGAAGCTTGCGAACCCCTTGACTCTCTCCTCCGTGCTGATCCGGGTGATGGCTGTCGGCGAGGCGACAAATCCGTGCCAAAGCGGCATCGGAGATACGCCGATGAGATGGGCGAGGATGACCATTTCAACACCGAAGTGACAGACCAGAGCGATAGTATCATGATTCGGGCGAACAGCCCGATAGTAGAGGTCTTCACGTTCGTAGCCGTGTTTTGCCAGCAGACTGTCGAGGCCTTCGTGAACGTGGATCGCGGCTTCCTTCACATGGGCTTCCTCCATGATCGGATGAGTATACCACAGATCCCTGTCGTAGAACTCAGGGACCTTCGTCCAGTCCGTCGGACGCCAGTCCCAGGCACAGGACGACAGCGAGCCTCTCAGATCAGGCCGCTTTATGCGTGGAGGGAATTCGCGGAGCCAGTCGAGCGTTTCTGCATTTGCACCCAGCTTTTCCAAAGAGAACGAAGCGGTCCTCTGAGCCCTGCCGAGCGGGGAGACGTAGAACGCATCAATATTGTAGGAGTCGATAATTTCCGCAAGGAGCCGGGCTTCCTTGTCACCTCTGGGTGTCAGCGAATCGTGCACATAGTCCGGGTCGCCGTGGCGAATGATAATTATTTTCATTTTTTACCTCGTTGTCTGTGTGAGATTAAAGCCTCCGACGGATCGCAGCCGTGCGGCAGGAAATTTTGCGAAGGCGCAGAATAGTCAAATCAGGAGTCCTTATAATTATAATACGCATCGCCCTGTAATTGGAAGCGATGCGTATTTTTTTCAGATGTTAAGTTATTTAGCTGAAAATCCATCAGCGTGTCTTTGCAAATCAAATGGACTTTGGCGACAGCTCTCGCCCGGATGTCAGCACAGGGTGAGGTCACTGCGTCGCCCATCGGGCGAAGTATTGGACTTAAATTACGAAGTATAAAGCGGCCCCGCCTGCGCAGCAGAGGAGGAACATGAGGATCGAGATGACCATAACGGTCCTCTTGGCCCGCTTTTCGTTCTCGGAGACATAGAGCTTATTCTTTCTCGTTGCAAGCCCCGAGATCTGGGCGAAGACCCAGAAGAAGATGCTGAGAATAACTACAATGACCAGCACGTAGAAAAAGTAGGAGAATTCCAGCACGTCTGCCCCGACCTTGTCATTAATTGTGAGCGCTGTTATGGCTGCGCCGGCAAGCGCGACGACATCCGCTATGATGAAAAGGATATAGCCAAAGCAGTGGTTGGTCATTGCCCTAAATCCGAAGAAAACAGCCAGGCAGAGCAGTGCGATGAGCACGATCCTGGAGCCGAGCAGGAATTGCTGCGCGTTCCGAACTTCTTCCACAGATTCGAGGAATGTGCCGTTGGCCTCTCCTATGAAGGCGTGGAGCGATTTGCAAAGCTTTTCCAGGTCAAATGCCGAAAAGCCCGTCTTGGACAGAACTTTTTCGACTGCCGCAGACTGTTCGGCATCTGTGATGAACAATTGGAGTAATGAGTTGATACTGCTCATGCCGCCGGCGATGTCCTCTCTAATCTGTACCCACGGGAAGAACCAGAGGACTGCAGTTGCGATTGCGGCAAGCGAAAGATAGATTCTTGATACAATACGAAGACCCCTCATAATAATACCCTCCTTTTCGTGATGCAAATGTTATCACACGGAACCCTTTTTTCCGTTCGCCTTACAATATAGCACGATTATGTGAGGATTTGTTGAACATCATTAAAAATCTCACGAATATCTGCGGCGAGAGCCCCATATGGAAGTATGTGGATTTATCCATGTGAGTTTCGACCGTAAAATGTGCATGCTCGCGCTGATTGCGATTTTGAGTGTTTTCCTATATAATGAGAAATTGCTTATACGATTTCAGCAGACGGAGACCGCAGAAAGCAGAACTGCAGAAAGCGGAATTGCAGGAGACAGAGGTAGCAGGCAGCAGAACTACAGGCATATGAACTGTAGGAAGCAGAGCTGCACAGAGCGGACATGACGTCGATGATAATGGCCCGCTCTGACAGCGGCTGCGGGAGACTGAAACAGTAAGGGGGACAGTAAGCGCATGGAAGAATTAGACAGAGGCCGCGGCGTGCGCCCGGCAGTCAAATTGATGCTTGCGGGGGAGAAACCGTTCTTTGGCCCCGGGACCATAAACCTGTTCCTGCAGATTGACAGGCTTGGTTCCGTCCGCGGAGCCTGCGAGGCGACCGGCATTTCTTACAGCAAGGGCTGGAAAATGATATCACGGGCGGAGAAAGCTCTGAACTGCAGGCTGGTCGACCGCCAGCAGGGAGGAAAGAACGGCGGCGCGGCAGCTCTGACCGATACGTGCCGCGAAGTTATCCGCCGCTACAAGGACCTTGAGGCATCCATTCAGGATTACGCCATAGCGGAGTATGAGAAGGTGTTCGGGGATATGAGTTTTTCGTGACTCTGTCTTCTCTGCGGAATGAAATTTTTAATGACTCGGCTCTTCCCTGCGAAATGAATGCACAAGGGCCGAATTACGAAGCGAAAGCGTAATTCGGGTTTGGCGCCGGCTGCAGTGATAAAAGTACGAAGGAGAACAACGGCTATGAAATCAATGAGAACAGAAGATGCCGTCGGGCAGATGCTTTGCCACGACATCACAAGAATCATCCGCGGCGTGAGCAAGGGCCCGGTCTTCAAAAAAGGACATATCATCACAGAGGAAGATATCCCGGTCCTGCTTTCTGTCGGAAAGGATACGATCTACATCTGGGAAGTCAACGAGAACATGATGCATGAAAATGACGCGGCGCAAGTCCTCTGCGACATCTCCATCAATGAGCACATGCACGCCTCAGATATCAGCGAGGGGAAAATCGAACTCATCGCGGACTGTCCGGGTCTCCTTAAAGTTGACAAAAAGAGACTGAATGCCATCAACTCCCTCGGCGAGATGATGATAGCGTCGCGCCACGGCAACTTTGCGGTAAAGGCAGGGGATAAAATTGCCGGAATGAGGGTCATTCCGCTCATCATTGAGAAGCAGAAAATGGAGGCTGCCAAAGAGGCTGTTTCGGGTGGACCGATCTTCAGCCTGCTGCCATTTGCACACAAAAAAGTCGGCATCGTCACGACAGGCAACGAGGTATTCTACGGAAGAATTAAGGATACGTTTACCCCGGTGATTATCGACAAGCTCTCGGAATTCGACGTGGAGATCATCGGCCATGAGATTTCAAGCGACGACTCCGCGATGGAGATCGCTGCCATTAACAAGCTGCTCGACGCGGGTGCGGATATGATCCTGTGCACCGGCGGGATGAGCGTTGACCCGGATGACAGGACTACCTATGCCATAGGGCAGGTCGCGGACCGGGTCGTTACCTACGGTGCGCCGGTCCTCCCCGGGGCTATGTTCATGCTTGCCTACAAAGGTGAGAACAATATCCCGATCATGGGCCTTCCGGGCTGCGTTATGTACGCGAAGCGGACGATTTTCGACCTCGTGCTGCCGCGAATCATGGCGGGAGAGGTGCTGGAAAAATCGGACATAGATCTGCTCGGCGAGGGAGGCCTGTGCCTGAATTGCAAGGTCTGCACATTCCCGAACTGCGGATTTGGCAAATGATATCATCAGAGGCGAATAGTTTTTATTTACAATTCGCTCTTCGTGCGTCATAATAAATAAAGGAGCTGGATTTTCGGAAGTGGATTTACGGTGGCGTGCTTTGTGGCTGCGTGCTTTGTGGCTGCGTGTTTTGCGGCTGCGTGTCTTGTGGCTGCGTGTTTTGTGGCTGCGTGCTTTGTGGCTGCGTGCTTTGTGGCTGCGGACTCTTTGGCTAGGGCCTTCGGTCTTCGGACTTTCTGTTTTCGAGGAGTACCATGTTGGGAGATTCTGCATGCGAGAACGTGCGCTTTTTTATTTCATAGCGAGTTGTTTTGAAAAATAAGTTGCATGGAAGATTGGTAGCGGGACGAAGTTCGAGTCTCGTTTGCGGGACTTGGCGCAGGGCGTTGGCGAGTTCACTTGCTACACTGACAGTAAGATGCAGGATTTTGCTGCTTCTGCCGAAGACCTGATGAAGCTCGCCGAGACCAAAGGAAGCAGATGCTTCATAGAATCAAGAATTTGTTGCCTCTGCCGAAAATCCGATGAATAAACGGTAGTAGGAATGATGCTTATTGCTTCTCTACTGCATCACACTAGAAAGGAGAAATTCAGTGAAAAAGAAAATCACAGCAATTCTTACAGCATCCATCATGGTGCTTTCGATAGTGGCCTGTGGAGGGGCCGGAACCGGTGCTCAGCCCGGAACGCCGGAGCCGGCAGCCGAGCCAGCGTCCACGGCTGCTGCGGTCGAGTCCAAAGGCGCCGATTCTGCGGCAGCGGACAGCACCGGATCTGGGGCAGCGGAAAACGCAACAGCTGAGTCCTCAGCTGCAGGAAACTCCGCTCTCGCCGGGGAGGAGACCGAGATCCAGGTCTTCATCGCCGCGTCTCTGAACACAGTCATGCAGGAAGTTGCCGCTGCTTTCAACGAGCAGTACCCTAACATCAAAATCACATACAATGCCGACAGCTCCGGCACGCTGCTGACTCAGATCGAGGAGGGCTACGCATGCGATGTATTCTTCTCGGCCGCCCAGAAGCAGATGAACAAGCTTGAGCAGGAGGATGGCCTGGTTGTGGAGGGAACTCGCGCCAATGTTGTCAACAACCAGGTCGTCGTCGTCACCCGCAAGGATTCCGGTACAGCTGTGACGGGCCTTTCCGATATCGCAAAAGCCTCCAGCATTGCTCTCGCGGATGGTTCCGTCCCTGTCGGGCGCTATACCCGCGTTGCCATGATCAACTCCGGTCTGCTTCCTGGCTATGAGGTCGATGCAGCGTCTGATATCACGACACAGCAGGTGTCCGACGCGCTCGGCGGAGTTGAGATTTCCGAGCAGGGCAACGTCTCCAAGGTCCTCGCGGCTGTCGTGGAGGCTTCCTGCGAAGTGGGTACGACTTACTATTCAGACACCTACGGGTATGAGGATCAGCTGGATATTCTTGAGACCGTCGGCTATGATCTCACCGGAGACGTTATCTATCCGATCGCGCAGGTCGTGAATGAGGAGGCTGACGAGGCTGAGAAGGCTGCCGCAGCTGAGTTTGTCAAGTTCGTGACGGGCGACGAGGCGAAGGATATCTTCGAGGCGTATTATTTTGATACTGATGTGGAGTGATTTTGTAAGATCCTGGTTCTTCCGGGTGAGGGGAATGCTTTGGGAATCTTGGTTCTTTCGAGCGGTAAGAATGTCACTGGAGATTACAGATCCTGTCTGCCAGAAGAAATAACTCTAATATGAAATAAGGATGAAAAAGGGGCTGCAATTCTGCATGGAAACATCGGACGCGGTCCCTTCTGTGTGTTATAATGCATATAATGTGTTGCCTATCGTTTCTTACGCGTACTAATTATACTTTCTTCTTTTATCTCAAAGCGAAAGGCAGCAAAAATCATGAAACCAGGGCATATTAGCTGCCTTTGACAAGATAGTTTACAAGAGCCAAAGGACGAAAGGCAGCAAAAAACCCGAGAAATCCAAAAATCGTTGCCTTTCAAGAATTGAAGGACAAGAGCCCAAGGACGAAAGGCAGCAAAAAGCCCAAGAAATCTAAAAATCAATGCCTTTCAAGAATTGAAGGACATGACCCCAAGGACAAAAGGCAGCAAAAAACCCGAGAAATCCAAAAATCGATGCCTTTCAAGAATTGAAGGACAAGAG
>JAFRCB010000307.1 GCA_017404585.1 Lachnospiraceae bacterium | reverse complement strand
GGATAGATTTCATGTCTTTTGTTCCGAGCATTGTCCCTCTGTTTTCCAGGAAAGCTCGGGTCATCTCCCTGTCAAAGTCAGGGAAAAGGTCAAGTTTCAATGTTACCGGCAGACCGCCGTCAAGAAGAATCAGAGCTCTCCCTGACAGGTTGAATACCGGAATGCCCGAGACGCCCTGCTCCGTCAGTTGAAGCTGGCCTGTCTCGCAAGCCAGGTCTGTGCCGTTAACGCACAGTGTACATTTCCCATGGATGCGGACACCGCCCCACCCCTTTCTTTCCGCACCTTCGCATATAAGCGGTACGAGGGATGGGCGTTGGGGAACGGTGCTGTGACCGAGACTTTCGGCAAGCATAAGTCCGTTGCAGGGAAGCTGGGATTTTACCAGCGAGGCAGCGGTGCCGCAGGACAGAATCACGCAGTCTGCTCTGTAGGTCCATGTGGATGTCTGCACATCAAAGTGGTCGGCCTGTTTGGTGACTGCTATAACAGTCTCATTATTCTTTATTTTGATCTTCAGCTTCGCTGCTTCCCGGAGAAGACATGCAAGAACACTTTCAGCCTGTTCGGCATACGGATAGACCCATCCGCTGCGGCTCGTTGTGTAGAGCCCGATTTCCGTGAAGAAGCGAATTGTATCCTGCACGGAAAAGGCGTTGATCGCGCAGGAGGCAAAGCCCGGGTCGGTGCCGTGATACACATGGCGCATGTCGCCGGTATTGGTCAGGTTACATTTGCCGTTGCCGGTGCGGAGCAGTTTCCTGCCCGGCTTCTTTTCTTTTTCAAGGATCGTGACACGTGCTCCTCCCCTCGCAGCCATAATTCCGGCCATGAGACCGGACGCGCCGGCACCGATTATGATGATCTGTTTTTTTTTTGACATAAGCAGCTCCCTGCAGGTTATTGGCTTTTATTTTCGATGAGACTATTCGCGGGCTGTGGGTAACAGTTCAGACAGGCTGTTCATGAATTTCGTTAACGGCGGCAAAACATTTATCTGCGCGAGAATGAGATAGTACCGTGGCTGACAGTTCAGACAGGCTGTTCTTGAATTTCGTTAGCGGCGGTAAAACATTTATCTGCGCGAGAATGAGATAGTACCGTGGCTGACAGTTCAGACAGGCTGTTCATGAATTTCGTTAGCGGCGCAAAGCATCCATCTTCGAGAGAAAAACATTGCATATCCGACTGAGAGATCGAGACATGCAAAGCATGTTTCAAGCTCGGAGGGAAGGATATGCGTTTTTCGATGAAGATGGTGTTTGCGACGGTTTATGAAACTTCGCTACAGCCTGTCTGAACTGTAATACGGTCTCATCTGTAATTACGACTGAATTTCCGGGATCGTGACCAGCCCGGCGTTTTTCATCTCCTGCAGAGACATGAGTATGCCGAGCTTTGCGGACGGCCATGTGAGCCCGCCCTGGAAATAGACTGAGTACGGCGGACGGATCGGGCCGTCGGCCGAGAGCTCAATTGATGATCCCTGTACAAATGCACCTGCAGCCATGACTACCGGGTCGTCATAACCAGGCATATCCCAGGGCTCCGGGGTGACAAAGGAGTCGACCGGCGCGGCCTTCTGTATTCCCTTGCAGAAAGCGACGACAGCTTCCGGAGAACCGAGGGTAATCGATTCAATGATGTCGTGCCTGTCCTCTTTCCCGTCAGGGAGAGCGGAGAATCCGAGTCTTTCATAGACATTTGCGGCAAAAATCGCACCCTTGAGAGCGGACGCCGTGACAATCGGAGCCATGAAAAAGCCCTGATAGAAGGCGGGATTCACGCCAAGGGACGGACCGACGTCGCTTCCGAGGCCGGGACAGGTCATACGGTAAGAAGCATTTTCAACATATTCGGCTTTGCCGGCAATGTAACCGCCGACCGGGGCAAGACCTCCGCCCGGATTCTTTATGAGGGAACCGACAATGAGATCCGCTCCGACGTCGGAGGGTTCGATGGTCTCAGTGAACTCGCCGTAGCAGTTGTCCACCATGCAGATGACGTCGGGACAAACACACTTGACGCATGCTATGACTTCACCGATCTGCGCTACAGACAGAGTCTTTCTGACTTCGTAACCTTTGGATCGCTGAATTGTGACCATTTTGGTCTTATCGCTGAGCGCGTTCCTTATTCCCGCAAGATCAAAATTACCGTCCGGCAGCAGGTCGACCTGCCTGTAGGTGACACCGTACTCAGCCAGCGAACCTCTCTGCGGACGGATACCTATGACTTCCTCCAGGGTGTCATAGGGCTTTCCGGCGATCGATATAAGTTCGTCTCCCGGCCGCAGATTACCGAACAGCGCGATTGCGAGCGCATGGGTCCCGCACGCTATGAGCGGTCTCACGAGGGCAGCCTCCGTGTGGAACACTTTGGCATACACTTTCTCCAGGGTGTCGCGGCCAATGTCATTGTAGCCGTAGCCGGTCGTCGTTCCGAGGCATGCCTCGCTCACACGGCACTCCTGCATGGCTCTGATGACCTTCAGCTGATTAATCTCGGCAATTTCATCTGTCGACGCAAAACGGCCGGAAAGCTCGTCGCAGATGCTCTCCCCATAGCGGAAGACATCCTCATCGATGCCGAGGCCTTTATATATATTTGTCTTATCCATTTATGTCCTTTCTGGGGCCCATCCATATCCCGGGATCTGATTTCCTGTATGCAATCCGGTGTAGGGATTTAATTCGCTGCTCTGTCTGCAAGTCCGATTTCTCCGGCCATGAACTCAGCGATTTTTATGCTGTCTCCGCCAAAGTCCCTGCGGTCGATCCAGATCGTATTCCTCTCCCGCTTGAACCAGGTGATCTGACGCTTGGCATAGTGCCGGCTGTCTCTTTTCAGGATCCTCACGGCCTCATCGAGATCGTACCTGCCGTCCATGCAGTCGAGCATCTCCTTGTAGCCGAGCCCCTGCATGGAGACCATATCGCGGGTGAGACCCATCTGGCGCAGATACATAACTTCATCGTAGAGACCCTCTGCCATCATAAAATCTACTCTCTTATCGATTCTGTCGTACAGGACTGCCCTGTCATCGTTCAGCACAAAGAAATGAAGATCATAAGGGGTCTCCCGCTGCCGCTCGGCTTCATTGTGGGCGGAAATAGTCATACCGGTCTCTTTATAGTATTCCAGCGCTCGTATGACCCGCTTCAGATTGTTCGGGTGGATGGTCTCATACGATACAGGGTCAATATCTCGCAGCCGCTCATGGAGCGCTGCGTTTCCGTGCTGTGCGGCATACGCGGCAAGCTCCTCCCGGTACTCCGGCAGAGAGCCTGTCTCCGAGAAATCTATATCGCGGGTCACAGCCTGAATATAGAAGCCGGTGCCTCCGCAGAGGATCGGGACTTTGCCTCTTAAGATGATGTCAGATACAGCGGCTTTGGCTTCGCGCGCATATCTCACGACATCGAAATCCTCAGTCGGGTCGGCAACATCGATCAGATAGTGGGGAATTCCCATCAACTCTTCCTTTGTAATTTTGGCTGAGCCGATATCCATGTATCGGTAGACCTGCATGGAGTCGGCGGAGATGATCTCTCCATCGATCATCCGGGCAAGTTCCACGGCCGCAGTGCTTTTGCCGGAGGCGGTGGGACCGGCCACGACGATCAGCATAGGTTTTTCTGTCATCACACGATTCTCTTAAAACGTTTTTCAAGCTCAGTTTCCGTAAATGAAATAATCGTAGGACTGCCGTGCGGGCAATGAGAGGGGTCATCGCACTCATCGAACAGCTCGTTGATCAGGGCCCTGGCCTCGGAGACTGAAAGCTTATCGCCGCCCTTGACAGCAGCTTTGCAGGCCTCTGTAGCGACTCGGTGAACATAGATTTCCAGTTTCTTCGGGTCCTGGGTAATTTCCAGACTGTCCAGAAGCTCGGTGAAGAGCTGTTTTGATCCGAGAGCTTCCATCGAGTAGGGAACCGCGCTGATCTTGTACTCTTTTCCGCCGAAAGATTCCAGCTCAAAGCCTGCCTCAGCGAAGGCTTCCATGTACTCGTCGAGGAGGGCTTTCTCCTTCTCGGTGACCGAGAAAATGACGGGCGGGGAGATCATCTGGGATGAAATTCCGCTCTTTTCGTACTGCCGCATAAATCTGCAGTAAAGGACTTTCTCGTGGGCAGCGTGCTGATCGATCATGAACAGAGTGTTCTGATACTGGACGATCCAGTAAGTGTTGAAAGCGCATCCCAGGATGATTCTGTCAGGCTCGGCCTTCGGATCCAGAAAATCATCAAATATGCTCTGCTGCGTGTAAGTCACTGGTCTGTCAGCTGAACCCGCTGCATCTTCGGAGCTCTTTCTTTCTTCATTTTCGGCGGCAGATTGATTTCCTGAATCGTCGGAAGAAAACATCTCCCTGCCGGCTTCGGAATACCCAGCCGCAACGTCGGCATTATGCATCTCCTTACCGGTGACGGTGTGTGCTGCCTCATTGCCTGCGCTATGTAACCCCGCACTGCCTGCGGCATGAATCGGCGCTTGAGCGGCGGTACGCGTTCCTGAAGGTGCAGCTCCGCGCATTCCCGTGTCAGCATCACCGTAAGTGGATTTTTCTCTCAGATAGTTCTTTTCAAATGGAGCCGGTGCCGAATACCTGGCCGCTTCCTTTTCGACCTTTGGCTTTACAGGAGGATTGAGAGAGGATCTGATGATCATCTCCTGCTCGTAGAGAGCCTTCTTTATGCAGGTCGAGAGCTGATTCAGAATAAACCGCTCGTCAGAGAAGCGCACATCCATTTTTGTGGGATGCACATTCACGTCGACCGCGTCGCCCGTGACCGTGATCATGAGGCAGGTGAACGGATACTGGTGCTGCATGAGCTTGTTTCCGTAGCCGTCCTCAATTCCAAGGGAAACCACTCGGCTTTTGACATAGCGGCCGTTTACATAGTAGTTTTCAAAGTTTCTGTTGCCCCGGCAGATAGAAGGCTTTGCGATAAAGCCTTTAATATGTATCCCTTCCTCCGAGTAATCTATGGGAAGAAGCTCCGAGGCGAGCTCGCGGCCGTATATGTGATAGATCGTGTCCTTAAGACTTCCGCTGCCTGTCGTATGAAGGCGCGATGTGCCGTTCACAATATAATCGAAAGCAATGCCGGGGTTCGACAGGGCCAGCTGTTCAACAATGCTGCCGACGTGCGAGGCTTCCGTCATGGCTGTTTTCAGGAACTTCGCTCTGGCCGGTGTGTTGTAGAAAATGTCACGGATGACAAATGTAGTCCCGTCCGGAGCGCCGATCTCCTCGAGCAGCTTTTCCCGGCCTCCCTCGATCACATAGCGGGTGGCGGTGATCTCATCTTCTGTTTTGGTGATCAGCTCTACCCTGCTGACGGCTGCAATCGACGAGAGTGCCTCGCCTCTGAAGCCCAGAGACGCAATACCTTTCAGATCTTCTACGGAGTTGATCTTGGACGTGGCATGGCGCAGAAAAGCCAGGCGGATCTCATCCGGTGATATTCCGGATCCGTCATCTGTGATCCGGATCATTTTTATGCCGCCGTCCGCAACCTCGATCGTGATTCTTGTCGCTCCGGCGTCGATGGCATTTTCCGTAAGTTCCTTGACCACTGACGCCGGTCTCTCGACGACCTCACCGGCGGCGATTTTATCGATTGTGTTCTGGTCTAGTACATGTATACTGCTCAATTCACTTATCCTTTCCAGCGATTGTTGAGCTTATTCTGGAGCCTGTACAGTTCATTCATGGCTTCGATGGGTGTAAGCTCCATGACCTTCATCTCCGCCAGCTCTTTAAGAATGTCCTCATCTCTCACGGTGTCAAAGAGCGTCATCTGCGCGAGGTCAACGTCATCGTAATGCTGCGGTTTCCTCGCTTTCGGCTTCGGCTGTCCGGCTACATTTTCAATGGCTGACGTGATATCCGCATTGGAAAGTTCATCTAACAGCTGTCCGGCTCTTGAGAGGACCGCTTCGGGAACGCCGGCAAGTCTCGCGACCTGCACGCCGTAGCTCTTGTCGGCTCCGCCCTTGACGATCTTTCTGAGGAATACGATCCCGTCTCCTTTTTCACGGACCGCGATGCAGTAGTTATTGACACCGTCGATCTTT
>JAFRCB010000306.1 GCA_017404585.1 Lachnospiraceae bacterium | reverse complement strand
TCGATCAGTCCTTCTGACGACATGCGCGGCAGCGGAGGATTCGTCATCGCAAGGAAATGCTGAAGGAACGTCTCTACACCGAAGTTGGTCAGGGCAGACCCAAAGAAGACCGGAGACAGCTCTCCTCGGCTCACCTCGTCCTGATTGAACTCGGCAGCTGCACCATCGAGAAGCTCCAGCTCTTCGCGCAGAAGCTCTTCCTCCTCCTATGTCACAAAGCCGGACTGCGCTGCGCTATCCATCTCGATTTCCTCGATCTCACCTTCTTTTGTGCCCTTCTGCGTATCATGGAAAATAAGCAGCTTCCGGGTACCGCGGTCATACACGCCCTTGAAGCCCTTGCCTGAGCCGATCGGCCAGTTCACAGGACAGCAAGGTATCCCAAGCTCCTTTTCGATCTCATCGACAAGCTCGAATGTATCGCGGGCTTCACGGTCCATCTTGTTGATAAATGTGAAGATCGGAATATGCCGGCGAGCACAGACCTTGAAGAGTTTTCTAGTCTGGGCCTCAACGCCCTTGGCTCCGTCAATGACCATGACCGCGGAGTCAGCCGCCATAAGTGTACGGTAAGTATCTTCGGAGAAGTCCTGATGTCCGGGTGTATCCAGGATATTGATACAGAACCCGTCGTAGTTGAACTGGAGGACCGAAGATGTGACAGAGATACCTCTCTGCTTTTCAATCTCCATCCAGTCGGAGACCGCATGTCTCGCAGTCGCCTTTCCCTTAACGGATCCCGCAAGATTGATCGCGCCGCCGTACAGCAGAAATTTTTCCGTAAGTGTTGTCTTGCCCGCGTCAGGATGCGAGATAATGGCAAACGTTCGGCGTTTTGTTATTTCGTCCATGCTAAACCTCTCTATAATATGTTTCGGACTCGAAAGTCACTACTGTCTGATCGTTGATGAGTTCAAGTCTCGCTCGCGAGACTTGGCGCGCCCGTTACGGCAGCGAAGGAATTCAAGTCTGTCTCGCGGACCTCGGCAGCAACTACCTCCAGAGGTATTTCTGCCCATACGCAGGATGCACATCGTGTATCGACACATAAGAACTGATGCCATCCGTTCATGGGCAGACATCGAAGCTCCCTGGTGATTCCGTCCCCGGTCCATTTTACATAGGATTCTTTCATGACCCAGACGCGGTAAAAGAAATCACGACGATCACTGCCTGCAAGATATTTTTCGTATTCGCCGGGGCTCATGATCCTTTTGGCGATCCGATCGGTATTTATCTGCTCTTTCTCCTGTACGTCAATGCCGATCTCGAAATCGCTTACAGCGCACATGACAAGATTTCCTGTGTGACTTATGTTGAAACGGATTTCCGGATGATTGCTGAAATAAGGTTTCCCGTGATTCCCTCTGCTCCTTGTAAGCTCAGAGATGCCTATACGATAAAGACGGGAAACTGCATATTCAAGCAGTCTCCCACCCATTTCACTCATGTGCTTTGTGCGGACACGCGGATCGTCTGCCACGCGCCCCTGATCTATGTAGATATAAAATACACAGACCCTCTTTTTTCCTTTACAGGTCATATCCGGATTCCCTCTGGCAAAAAGCCGTGCAGGCTGTGGATACCATTCATGACTGTTCTGTACTCCGGCACTGTTATTTCTTCAGCTTGCTGACAGCGGCCCGAACACGCGCAATGGAGTCCTCTTTTCCCAGAAGCTCCATGAGCTGAGTCGCACCGCCGGGCGTCATAGCCTTTCCCGAGAGGGCTGTGCGGATCGGCCACATTACCTGGCCGTTCTTCAGTCCGTTGTCTTTGGCAAATGCAATCAGAGCCTCATACAGCGCATCGTTGCTGTAGTCTGTAAGCTCCTCAAGGTAAGGAATGACCTTTGTGAGAACATCGCATGAAAGCTCAACAGTGGTCTTCATCTTCTTATGTACATAGAGGCTCTCGTCGTACTCCGGCACTTCTTCGAAGAAGCCCAGAAGTTCCGGTATATCCTCAAATGTCTCGATGCGGCTCTTGGCAAGATCGGCGAGGGCTTTCTTGTCCGCCACCTTCGTCACGGTCCTTTCGACATAAGGAAGAGCCTTTTCAAGATACGATTCCTCATCCATCTTCTCAATGTACTTGCCGTTCATCCAGCGGAGCTTGCTCATATCGAAGACAGCCGGGCTCTTATTGATCTTTCTGTAATCGAACTTCCTGACCAGCTCGGACAGAGTGAGGATTTCCTCGTTGTCTTCCGGGCTCCACCCCAGAAGAGCGACATAGTTTACGATAGCTTCCGGCAGAATGCCGAGATCGAGCAGATCCTCGAACGAAGAGTGTCCGGATCTCTTGGAAAGCTTTGCGTGATTCTCATCCGTGATCAGCGGGCAGTGGACATACGTCGGTACTTCCCAGCCGAACGCGTTATAGAGAAGATTATACTTCGGACTCGATGACAGGTACTCGTTGCCTCGGACTACATGGGTGATGCCCATGAGATGGTCGTCGACAACATTTGCAAAATTATAAGTAGGAAAGCCGTCGGACTTGATCAGGATCATGTCGTCAAGCTCCTTGTTATCGACCGTTATGTCGCCGTAGATCTCATCAGAGAATGTGATCCGGCCTTCTCTCGGAACATTGAGACGGATGACATGGGGAATACCGGCAGCCAGATTGGCCTCGATTTCCTCCTTTGAGAGGTGCAGACAGTGCTTGTCGTACATTGCGTACTCCTTGCCATCCTCTGCGACCTTGAGGGATTCAAGGCGCTCCTTCGTGCAGAAGCAGTAATATGCGTTGCCGGAAGCAATCAGTTTCTCTGCGTACTCTTTGTAAATTCCCTGTCGACATCTCTCACTCTGGACATAGGGACCCACGCCGCCGTCCTTGTCCGGACCTTCATCGAAATCAAGGCCGGCTTTCTCAAGAGTGCGGTAGATGATCTCCAGTGCGCCTTCATAAAAACGCTCCTGGTCCGTATCCTCGATGCGGAGCATGAAATTTCCGCCCTCATGCTTGGCGATCAGGTATGAGTAGAGTGCTGTTCTTAAGTTTCCGACGTGCATTCTTCCTGTCGGGCTGGGTGCAAATCTGGTCTTGACCATATATAGTCTCCTTCGTAATTCTTAAAGTATAAATATCTTCGCAGGCATATGGAGCCTTGGCGGTTCCGGACATTATCAGATATCGCTGTTCCTGACAACATTTCCCCAGAGGTCCTTTGCAGCCTTCTTTGAGCGGATCATTCTGGATACGGACAGGGCTAAGGCCATCTCCATCATCAGGAAGAGTACAGACGTTCCTCCGTAACTGATGAAAGGCAGAGTGACGCCGGTCGTCGGCAGTATTCCCAGGACCACGCAAATGTTGAGAACGACCTGCAGGGCAATGTGTGAGAACACACCTGTCACGATCAGAGCACCGTAAAGATCCGGCGCGTTCTCGGCGATAAAGAGCAGTCTGTACAGCATATAGATAAACAGGAATATGACGATAGCTCCGCCAAAGATACCCAGCTCCTCGACGATGATCGGAAATATCATATCGTTCTGGGCCTCAGGCAGCCAGCCGAGCTTCTGCATACTGTTGCCGAGTCCTTTTCCGAAGATTCCTCCGCTGCCGATGGCATACAGAGCCTGCATGACCTGATAACCGCCCTCGGTAATGTACTTCTCCGGGTCCTTCCAGACAAGAATGCGCCGCAGCCGGAACGAGTCCACAGGGGCGTTTTCCGCCACTCTCCAGATGATGAGGGTCCCGATGACCGCCAGGATCATCAGAACCGCGAACGCAATAATAAAGGGTCTTGTCTTCGGATGCGCAACAAATATTATCAGCACATCGATTCCCAAAATAATGACCGCGGTACTCAGATTGTCCGTAAAAATGTATGTGATGAGCGACAGAACGAGACCGGCCGCAAACGGTGCCGCGCATGCCTTAAATCCTCTGAAAGCTTTTCCCTGCTGCGCAATCAGCATGGGAACAAAAATAATGATGGCAATTTTCGCGATCTCGGACGGCTGAAAGGTTATTCCGAGATTCAGCCATCTTCTCGCCCCGTTGACTTCCACTCCGAGGGGGGTCTTTACAAGGAGCATGAGGATCGCAGATCCGAGGTAGCTCACCCCGCCCAGATTCCACAGATACTGAGAATCGACGAACGAGAGGCCGACAGCAAGCAGGATCGCCGCAATTGATACGCGCGCCTGCCGTGCGAAAAAGTACATATCATCGCTGTGCTGCAGCTCCGCGGTATAGGCGCTCGTGCTGTAGAGCATGACCAGGCCGAAACCGACGAGCAACAGAATGACCGCGATTAAATTGTAATCATAATACTCCGCTCTCTGTTTTTCCAAATCGTATCACCTGCGTGTAAAAATTCTCCCGTTTTGTCCGCACATGAAAATATAACAAATCTGGAGCAAAAAGTAAACCCACGAATCTCAGCGGTGTCCCGCAAGGAATACTTTCCTTATATATCGGATCGTATAATCCTCGCCCCGTTCCGCCCACATGCGCAGAAGGAACTCCATCTCGGCAAGTGTCGTCTTGTGAATATACCAGCACTTGTCTTTTCCGTTCAAAAAATACTCCAGCGGACAGCTGTCGGTATAGGCATCTCCTTTATAAACTTTGGATGCGCTCACCCGGTCAAAGATCATTTCGGCAACATATCTGCGCGGCATCTTTCCTCCGCCGAGGCCGTTCGGGGAATCCAGAGCGTAGTCGATCCAGTATTCATAGTGATGCTTATTCCTGCCTTTGTGATGCAGCCATGACCGGGATAAGCCGGTCGCCTCCCTCTCCGCGTTATTGGGGCTTCTCCTGCCTTCCTGCCAGTATCTGGCTCCGACAAGGAACTCCTCCGGACTTAATTTGGAAAGATCGTGCATGATGCCCTGTCTGTAGAGACCCGCACGGAAGCAGTATCTCATGACTAGGTTATGGTGCTTTGTGATCGTTCTGAGGTGTCCGGCTGCCTTATGCAGCGTAATATGTTCCATTATGTCTCTCCCGCCGTAAATTTTCCGCCGGTCAGAATCGTAACGCTGCGCGGCGGAATAGCAATGTATTTCTGATTCTTCGGAAACTCGGTGGTCTCGAATGTCTCCTCGATCCGCGCTGCGGCTTTCTCCGCATCCGCTATATACTTCTCGCGGAGGGCTTCAAAATCATATGTTCTTCGAATCTTCGGTCTCTCCGCCGGCTTTCCCGGCTTCTCAGTGTCCGGCTCGGTTTCTGCCGCGCGCTCCGCTTCCTCCGCAAGTACCAGCTCCCGGTGTGCTTCCAGCCCGGCGAGCGTCCTTTCAAGGCGGACCGCTATGTCTTTCAGGGCATCTTCCTTTGCCCACCGCATAAAGCCTTCCCTGGCTTTCGTAAGACCCGCTTCATCGGTCGAAAACAGGGTCGTCCAGTTCATGCCCTGAGGAAGCTTTGGCAGAGCAAATGTATGGCACTCCCAGTGCGCGTTATAGCACACGTATATTATATCATCCGAAGATCCGTCACTCTTTCGGGAGTACGCGCCGTTGTACATGACTGCATATGAGCGGCTCTCAGCGCTCTGATCCGTATACCAGGCCTTAGTGTCATGCCAGGATATATCCGGGATACCGTATCCCAGGTAATCCTTTCCGCGAAGCTCCTGTTCTGTGTGCAGTATCCCGTGTTCTTTCCTGAAGGAGATGAGCCGCCTTACGAAATCCGTAATACCCCTGTTTCTTCTGGCAAGCCTCCAGGATACCCAG
>JAFRCB010000305.1 GCA_017404585.1 Lachnospiraceae bacterium | reverse complement strand
TGCTTATCATATTCTGTAACTATTGCTGGATAAGTATTCGAAAGAAGGGGCATATTATGGATGATATATATAGCTGTGATCCCGCCGGGGAAATAACGGCAGACGAAAACACTGTTCCGGAGGATCAGTCTGTCGATGACATTTCCGCATCGTCCGAACCTGCAGCCGGTATCCGCGAGATTGAATCGGAAGAACGGGGTGAAAATATCCTGTCTGCCGATTATTCATTCCCGGAAATCAGTAATGAGCGGGATCCGGGTGAATATGCGGATGAGCGTCTTGAAGAACCGTATTATAGTGATGATTACAGTGTCTCGGGCTATGATGACTCGGATTACGGTGATGCCGATTACGACGACGCGGATTATGCTGACGGAATCTATGAGGACGAGTATTATGATGAGGCCTATCCGGATGAGCATTCAGATGTTACCGGAGCTTATGCCAATGATACGGCTTTTGGCGGTGGAATAAACATTGACAGCGATGAAAGCACGTCTGCCGATGGATACGCTGCATATAAAGATCCGGTCAAACACGCGTATGATCCCAATGGAACAGAAGATGAAAAGCCGGTATACGGAAGCTACTATGGGACAGACAGAACGGAAGATGAGTCCGGGGCCGGTGACGGGCATGCTGAGTCCGAGAGTGATGACGTAAGAAGGGGACCGTATACCAGCAGATATGATGCGTATCGTTTTTCTGCGCCGGATGGCATGGCTTCCGAACAGCCGCAAAGTGCGAAGACACCACGTTATGATGAGCGAAGAGCTCCGGAGAACCGGCAAAAAAAGAAGGGATTCCTTGGCAGACTGCTGTCGGCAGCTGTACTTGCGGTGATCTTCGGCGGAATTTCCGCAGCTGTCTTTCTGGGTACTCTCAAAGTAGTCGGATTTGAACTTCCGAATAAACAGGAAGAGAAGGAAGTGACACAGACTGTTCCGACCCAGATTCCGGTCCTTGGCAATTCGGAAAATCCTGTGACCGCCGGAAAGGCAGATACTGCATCCGCAGCCGGGGAGGAGCTTACTGTGCCCCAGGTAGTTGAGATGTGTATGCCGTCTATGGTCTCGATCACGAACACATCGATCAGTCAGTACTATGATTTCTTCGGAGGATCAAATTCCCGTGAGAACGTGAGTGCGGGCTCCGGCATTATTGTCGGCGAGACGGACACGGAGCTTCTCATTGCGACAAACAATCATGTCATAACCAATTCCTCAGAGATTACAGTCACGTTCATAGATGAGGAAGCTATAGCCGGTACTGTGAAGGGAACTGACGCCGATAATGATCTTGCGATCGTAGCCGTAAAACTTGATGAAATCAGTGAGGACACAAAGAGCGCGATTCGTGTTGTTACGATTGGCGACTCGGATGCGCTCGCTGTCGGAGAGTCTGTTGTTGCGATCGGCAACGCGCTCGGTTACGGCCAGTCGGTATCCCGCGGTGTTATCAGTGCTCTCGGAAGGGAAGTCACGGTTGATGGAATGACACATCAGCTGATACAGACAGACGCCTCGATCAATCCGGGAAACTCGGGCGGAGCTCTTCTCAATATGCGCGGAGAACTGATCGGTATAAACGAGATTAAATATGTGAATACAGATGTCGAGGGAGTAGGTTACGCTATTCCCATGGCCACAGCCAAGCCGATTCTTGAGAGTCTCGGGAGCAAGTCCGCAAGGTCTGTCGTTGATGAAGACCAGGCATCCTATATCGGCATTATGTGTATTGATGTACCGGGCTACTATGTTCAGTCCGGATATCCGGCGGGAGTGTATGTCAGCGAAGTAACTAAGGGCGGACCTGCGGAGAAAGCCGGTGTCAGGGAAGGTGATATTATCACGGCTATGGACGGAATCTCGATATCGTCAACATCACAGCTCATAACATATCTGAAATACTATGCTGCCGGCGAAGAAATCGATTTCTCGATCAGCAGACTGAACGAGGATGAAACGGCATTTGAAAAGGAAAAGATAACTATCATGCTCGGAAATCGTAAGGATTCGGGTATTGATGATTCCACAGAGGGGAATACGGAGTCCACTCCCCCGGATAACACGGAAAACGGGGGATTCGATGTGATCCCGGATGAAAAAAGATAACAGGAGAAACCGATGAGCAATCAGTTTGATGATGACAACGAGGTCTATGACGCGGATTTCGCGGAGATAAGCAGCGTGTCAGATTCGGATCAGACAGAAGAGAAGAAGGACAGCGGGGACGACCTCAAAAACTCGAACCGGTGCTGTTCAATGTGCAACATGCCGGAAAGTGTTACGGGCAGACTCGTGGATCTGCCGAACGGGATGTGCGTCTGCAATGACTGCCTGAAAAAGACAACGGATTATATCAAGAGTCCGTCCTTTAATCTGGGATCGATCTTCGAAGGATTGAAAAATTTTCCGAACATCTCCTTCATGAATCTGGATGGATTCAGCGGCCTGTCCGCAGCGGATGCCCCTAAGGAGAAGAGAGAACCGGAAAGAAAATTCTCGATGCAGGACATCATGCCTCCGCATAAGATCAAAGCCCGGCTTGACCGCTATGTCGTAGGCCAGGAACATGCCAAGAAAGCTATGTCCGTGGCTGTCTACAATCATTACAAGCGTATAATCGACGAGCAGCGAAGGGCTGAGAGGGACGATAAGGAACTTATTCCCGATCCGAATGTGCCGGATCCGGTCGAGATCCAAAAATCCAACATCCTTATGATCGGACCGACGGGAAGCGGCAAGACCTATATTGTTCAGACTCTTGCAAAACTTCTCGATGTTCCGCTTGCCCTGACTGACGCGACTTCCCTGACGGAAGCCGGCTACATAGGCGATGATATCGAGAGTGTTGTCTCAAAACTGCTTGCGGCTGCAGGAAATGATGTGAGCCGGGCCGAACACGGGATCATTTTCATCGATGAGATCGACAAGATAGCGAAGAAAAAGAACACTCACTCGCGGGATGTCAGCGGAGAGGCTGTCCAGCAGGGCATGCTCAAGCTGCTTGAGGGAGCTGATGTTGAAGTCCCGGTCGGTGCCAGCAGCAAGAACGCGATGGTCCCCATGAAGACAGTTAATACAAAGAATATACTGTTCATCTGCGGCGGCGCGTTCCCGGATCTGGAGGAGATCATCAAAGAGCGGCTCATGAAACGCAGTTCGATCGGCTTCACTGCGGAGCTGAAAGATACCTACGATGATGACCGGAATATTATGCAGAAAGTGACGACGGAAGATCTGCGAAAATTTGGCATGATTCCGGAGTTTTTGGGACGTCTTCCGATCGTATTCTCTCTGGATGCGGTGACAAAGGACATGCTGATACGTATTCTGAACGAACCTCAGAATGCGATCCTCAGACAGTACGAGGCCCTTCTTGCCATGGATGAAGTGAAGCTGACGTTTGAAGAAGGAGCACTTGAGGCTATTGCCGATAAAGCCATGCAGAAGGATACCGGGGCGAGAGCATTACGGTCAATTATCGAGGAGTTCATGCTTGATATCATGTATGAGATACCGAAGGATGATTCGATCGGTGAGGTCGTGATCACAAAAGAGTACGTGAACCATACCGGAGGACCGAGAATCTTACTCCGGGGTTAGCCTGATTGTCAATAAGCGAGCTTTGAATATGAAAATCAGATTGAAGCAGGATCCGAACAAGGAGGAGCACATATATGGCAGATGATTTTTTCAGTGAGATCGGCAGATCTCTATCAAGATTTACTCAGCAGGCGGTCGGAAAGACCGGTGAAGTAGTAGAGATGACGAAATTCAATGCTCAGATAACCAGTGAGCAGAAGGAAGTTGAAAAGCTCTATCAGAAAATCGGCGAACTTGTTTACAGAGGTGTGAAGAACGGCGACATTGAAGTCTCTGATGACCTTGCCGACATTATAAGCGCGATTGATTCCCACAGAGCAGTGATAAGGAGTGCGCGGAAGTCTCTGGCAGAAGTTCAGAAAAAGACACTGTGCCCCAAATGTCATGAAATCGTTGCGGCAGATGCGGCTTTCTGTCCGAGGTGCGGATGTGCGATGCCAATCCCGCGTGCGAAACTGGAATCGCAGAGTGTAAGCAGTGCAGAAACCGTTGAAATTGAGGAAGTGGAAATTTCCGAGGACCCGGGCTTCCCGGAAGCATGATCCCCGGGTCTTATGTGCTTTTAATCTCTGACGCAGAATTCTCGTGACTTTAGTCGTGAGATGAACGCGCAAAAGAAACTTACCTCTGACATGGGAGACAGACCCGCGTCAGAGATTAAATGCCTCCGGCGGATCGCAGCCGCGCAATGATGAAGGTGCTTCGCACTTTGCGCGGCGCGGCAAGAACGCCGAGGCGTTCTTGATGTAGGGGGATATGATGAAATACCTGTTGCTGGTTGCCATACTTTTTTATATTGATTATTACTATAAGCGAAAAGTCGAAACTGAGATGAAGCCCGGCCGGGACACAAGGATCGCTGCTGGAGGCAAGGTCCTTATCCGGAGAGTCGACAATAAAGGAGCTGCCGGCGGCATATTGAGCCGCAAGCCTTCATATGTGAAAATTGCGTCGACAGTGGCTTCAGCCCTTGCGGCCATCAGGTTCCTCTCGCTTCTTCCCATGAAGAGGCGGGCTCTTAAGAAAGGTGCCTATGCCTTCTTTCTGGCGGGTGCTCTCAGCAATCTTTATGACAGATGGGTGAGAGGCAGCGTCACGGACTATATCAGCCTCGTGAGCCGCAGGATAAAGAGTGTACAGCGTGTTGTGTTCAACCTCGGTGATGTCTTCATACTGATCGGAGGTGTCACACTCTTCTTTTTAAATTTATTCAGAAGAAGGAAATAAGGTAAGCATCTCCCCGGAAATCGGAGCAATATTGGGAGTAATATGATAAGAAACAGGTTATATCTCTATGCGACGGCATTCTTTTCGGGAATGTCCATTATGGCGATCGAAATGGGAGCCAGCAGACTGCTGACTCCTTATTTTTCGTCATCTCAGGTCATCTGGACCATTATAATAGGCATCATTATGATCGCCATGGCGATCGGAAACGTCTGGGGAGGCCGTTCGGCGGACAAAGACCCGGATCCGTCAAAGCTCTATAAAAGGCTTATGATTGCGGCGGTATGGACAGCGGCACTGCCGATCGCCGGACGTTATGTGATTCTCGGAGTCACTCTGCTCGTAGTTACTGTCGCACGGGGCAGCTATCTTGTGTGGGCTTCCTTTGCGACCTGCCTTGTACTCTTCGTGTTTCCGCTCTGTCTTCTGGGAACGGTGACACCGTCGCTCATCAAGTACTCGACGGTGAATCTTGTCGATAACGGCAGAACGGTAGGCACTATCGAGGCCTGCGGTACGATCGGAAGTATTTTGGGAACTTTCCTGCCTACATTTGTAACGATCCCCAGCTTCGGGACGGCCGCGACATTCTACATTTTTTCCGCAATTTTGGCTGTTATATCTCTGATATACTTTATCACTGCCAAAAAGCATGTGGTGAGAGGAGGGATCGCAGCGGGCGTGATCATCGCCCTTATCTTTCTCCCTTTTGATTACAGCTTCGCCTTCTGGGAGGACGACATCCTCTATGAAGACGAATCGA
>JAFRCB010000304.1 GCA_017404585.1 Lachnospiraceae bacterium | reverse complement strand
GGGACGAGGCCGAGAGAAGACGCATCGCTGACATCATCGGGATCGCGCCGGACCTGTTGGCGAAGAAGCCGACGATCCCCTACAACAAGATCGTTGAGGGAATCAACGCCGGTGAAATTAAAGGTCTCTGGATCCTCTGCACGAACCCGCGTCACAGCTGGACGAACAACGAGACATTTGCATCGGCGACAAAGAAGCTTGAACTTTTTGTTGTTCAGGATATTTATGACACGATCGAGAGCGCCGAGGATGCAACTGTCTACTTCCCGGTCGTCCCGGGCATCAAGAAAGCAGGAACATATATCAATCTCGAGAGACGCATGTCCGCAATGAGACCTGTCCTTAAGAGAGGGGAGAATGAGATCTCCGACTACGAGTGCATTCTCGGCGTCGCGAAAGCCCTCGGCATGGGCAAGGCTATCGAGAGATGGGAGACTCCGGAGGATTGCTTCAACATGCTGCGCAAGATCTCTGTCGGAAAGCCGTGTGATTTCTCCGGCGTGACATGGGAAGGACTCGAAGACTCTCACGGTATTCAGTGGCCATATCCGGCTGGCCGCGAGGATGAGTTCAAGGAGGAGGAGAGGAGACTCTACTCCGACGGAAAGTTCTTCACTCCGAATCAGAGAGCGAACTTCGTTTTCGAGGAGCCGCTTCCGAATCCGTATGTTCCCAATGAAGAGTTCCCGATTGTCTTCAATACGGGCCGCGGCACCGTCGGCCAGTGGCATACACAGAGCCGCACGAAGGAAGTCCGGTTCGTGGAAGACGTCTCCAGCAAGAAGGCCTACCTGTATATGAACACAAAGCAGGCTGAGGAAAATGACATTCACCATATGGATAAGGTCCGCGTGTATTCAGTCAACGGGCAGGATGCAGTTTTCCACGTGCTGATCACGGATGACGTCCCGTACAATCAGCTGTATGCCCCGATCCACTATATTGAATGCAATAAGCTGACACCTTCCAGCTATGATAAGTACTCCAGAGAGCCCAATTATAAGGGCGGAATCTGCAGATTCGAGAAAGTTGCCGAATAACAGACGCAAGGAGGTATATTACACTATGAAGAGAATTAAGATAGACCGAAGCCGCTGCATCGGATGCCTTACCTGCGTTACCGCTTGTATCGTAAGTCATCAGAGCGAGAGCAGCGATGCCAGGAACCGCGTCGTTATCGACAGCGGGACAAGACCGGCCCCCATCTTCTGCAGGCACTGTGAGCATCCGGAGTGCACGTACACCTGCATGACAGGCGCGATGAAAAAGGATCTTGAGACCGGCTACGTCACCTATGATAAAGAGCACTGCGCGAGCTGCTATATGTGCGTAATGTCATGTCCGTACGGCGTACTGAAGCCGGACAGCATTTCCCATCTGGAAATAATGAAGTGCAATATGTGCGTTCACAGAAGTGAGGACGGAAAGACAGCCATGCCAATGTGCGTAGAGAAATGTCCTATGCAGGCAATTACTTTAGTGGAGGTGAACTGATATGGCAGATGTCAAGAAATATGTAGTCATTGGTTCATCCGCTGCGGGCACGAACGGTGTGCGCGAGCTCAGGAAGCGCGACGCAGATGCGGAGATAACTCTCATTTCTAAGGACACCGATATTTATTCCCGCTGCATTCTTCATGCATATCTGGGCGGACACCGCACAAAAGAGAGACTTCGCTTCGTTGAGCCGGATTTTGAAGAGCGCTACAGAGTCAATTGGATGAAGGGCGAGGAGGCAGTAGGACTTGACCGCGTCGGTCACAAGGTCCTTCTGGCAAGTGGTAAGGAAGTTCCCTATGACAAGCTGCTCATCGCGACAGGCTCCCACACATTCTTCCCGCCGATCAAGAACCTGGCAGGTTCACCGAATATGATCGGATTCAGGAACATTGATGACATCGAGGTCCTGAAGGAAGTAGCTAAGACGAAAAAGAATATCGTGGTGCTGGGCTCGGGACTTGTAGGCATCGACTGTGCCTGCGGCTTCCTGGATCTGGGCGTGAAAGTCATACTCTGCGATTTCGCGGGATGGCTTCTCAACAAGCAGCTTGATGAGCGGGCTGCAAGGACCTACATCGACGCATTTGCAGAGAGAGGAATCGAGCAGCATTACGGCGTCGGCGTGAATGAAGTCACGGTCAACGATAAGCATGAAATCACTTCGGTAGTCCTCAGCGACGGAACGATCATTCCGTGCGATTACTTTGTGGTCACGGCAGGTGTTCGCTCCAATGTCGAGTTCCTGAAGGACAGCGGCCTTGAGCTTTCCAGATTCGGCCTCGTCTACGACGCGACCGGCAGGACCAATGACCCGGATATTTACGGCGCGGGCGACGTTTCCGGAACCAGCCCGATCTGGCCGGTAGCTGTCAAGGAAGGCACGATCGCTGCCAGCAACATGACAGGACACCCGGCACAGATGACAGATTTCTTCGCTTCCAAATCCACGATGAGCTTCCTCGGCATATTTACGATGTCCCTGGGCAATGTCAATCCGGATCCGGAAGATGAGGATATCAAGGTCGAGATCTATGACAAGGACGGTGTTTACAAGAAGATTGTCCATAAGCACGGGAAGATCATCGGCGCTCTGCTTCAGAATGATATAGCCTACGGCGGAATACTGCAGCAGATGATAGCGAGAAATATCGACGTCACTAAGGTCAAAAAGCCGCTGTGGGATATCGACTACTCCGATTTCTTCCACATTAAGGACAATTTCGAATTCTACTTCGAGGATGAGAACGGAAACCCGCCGTCGGATTAATAAAGAGCCGTTTATACGGTTTGACATAAGGAGAATCTATTTATGAGCAGATTAGAAAAAATTCCTGTACCGGCAGTTGCGACGTTCCTCTCGCTTCTGACACTGAGTAACGTCTACGGCGGTCTCGGATTTGTCTGGTTCCGCTATCTGTGCATGGCATGCGGAACTGTTTTCATCATTTGTTACCTTCTGAAAATTATTATGGTCCCGAAGACCGTGATGAATGAGTACAGCCAGGTCATTCCGTGCAGTCTTTATGCTGCACTCACTATGTGCATGATGATACTCGGCAGCTTTTATCTTGAGCTCGGCAACACTTACGAAATACCGGTACTCGGAATCATCGGAAAGACCGTCTGGTTCATCGCTGTCGCTGTCCATGCTGTCCATCTTGTCCGCTTCATCGTAATGAATATGTTCCTCAAGAGGAACATCATGACGACGATGCCCAGCTGGTTCGTCACGCTGAACGGCATCATGGTCGCCTGTGTCACGGGCGGAGCCATGAACGCGAGACCGCTGCTTGTGGTACTCACGATCTACGGATGTCTCATCTATGTGATCATGCTCCCGATCATGATCTGGAGATTGTTAAATGTCGAGATCAAACCGGCGATGTATCACACAATGGCGATACTGCTTGCACCGTGCAGCCTCTGCGTGGTCAGTCTGATCAATGTATTCGGGACACCGAATGCGTTGGTCGTCGGATTCATGTACATCTGTGCTTTATGCTCACTTGCCTTTGTCATTTTCAAACTTCCGGATTTCTTCTCATTTAAGTTCTATCCGGGATTCGCTGGACTCACTTTCCCGATGGCGATCGGTGTTGTGGCTTCACAGAAGATGGCGGGTTATCTCACGGAGGCAGGCAGCGGCCTTGCTGCTGCAGTAGGGCAGCTGGCAGGACTTCAGATATTCCTGACGTCCGGTCTTGTGTTCTACGTTCTGGTCATGCTGAGCAGAATGCTCTTTAAGAAGAGAGACAGAGACTGACGCTTATATGAATTCGGGGCCTGGTCTCGCAAGCGAGACTTGGATCAGGATTCGAGAAAAGAAAAAAGAATAGTATAATCACAGTTAATAGACAGCTCAGCTGTTCCAAGCTGCCGGGTCTAAAGCCGATCAGGGCCGCGCTGCGGTCCGACGGCCACGACCCCGCAGCCGGTCGCAGACAGACCGGCGCCAAATAGGTGCTGTACCTGCGTAAGAGCCATGTGGGAAACCGCACGACTTTCCGTGTTTGAGAAGGAATCGGAGGACTGCCTGTATGCGTGTGGTCTGCGTGCACAATTTTGCGTGCGGCATCACGAAAATGCAGGGGTGGGGTCCGCCTTCTCAGGCGGGTTCCGCCCCTTACTCATGAAGACGTGGGGCAGGGAGCCCTGGACGAACAGTTTACTTTAGTGCCCTGTCGGTAAATTGAACGGAGACGGCTTTAAATGAGTTCAAGTCTCGCGAGCAATACCCGGCGCGGGATTCGGGTAAGCGATAGCTGGGATAAAGCCGGAGATTGAATGTATGGAATCTATTTTGTTATCACAGGCTGTGGATATTCTGCGGCAGAACTGCTTAAAGATAAATGAGACAGAAACGATATCGGTGGACGAAGCGGCGGGGCGTGTTCTTGCGCAGGAGATATATGCCCCGATCGATCAGCCTCCGTTTCCGAGGTCACCGCTCGACGGCTATGCTCTGAGATCCGCGGATACGGAAGGCGCGTCAAGGGAGACACCGGTATCGCTGAAAGTCATCGATGAAGTCTTTGCGGGAGGCTTCTGCTTAAGCCGTGTAACAGAAGGATGTGCAGTACGGATCATGACCGGATCGCCTGTCCCGGAAGGCGCGGACTGCATTATCATGCAGGAGGACACGGATTATGGGATGGAGACTGTCAACATCTACAAATCCCTGAGACACCTGCAGAATTACTGCTTTGCGGGTGAAGACTATAAAAAAGGGACTTTGGTCATGAAGCCGGGAATGCAGCTCAAAGCTGCTGAAATCGGCGTGCTCGCCGGGATGGGTATCGAAAGAATTACGGTCTATCGGAAGCTCAGGGTCCTGGTCATGTCGACCGGATCGGAGCTTGTAAATCCCGGGCAGCCGCTTGGACCCGGACAGATCTATGATTCCAACCTGCATATGCTGCTTGCCCAGCTTCGTATGTGGGACATCGAGATCGCAGCCGGGACGCTCATAGACGACGAGCCGGAACAGGCGTGTGCCTTCATACGGGAGAACGCGGACCGGGTCGACATTATTCTTTCAACCGGTGGAGTATCGGTCGGCAAGAAGGACATCATGCATGACGTTTTTGACATTCTTGAAGCGGAAAAGCTTTTCTGGAAGATCCGCCTGAAACCCGGTATGCCGACACTCTGCGGACAGTATAACGGAAAGCTGTTCATTGCTCTTTCAGGAAATCCGTATGGGGCTGTCGCAAATCTGCACCTTCTGGTCAGACCGGTCCTTGCAGCTATGACAGGACGCGCGGATCTGGAACTTCGAACGGTGACAGCAGTGTACGAGAACGGTTACCCGAAGAGAAGTCCGGTGATTCGATATGTGCGCGGCGTATATGAAAACGGTCGTGTGAAATCATCCGGATCCAATGATTCCGGCGTTCTTTCTTCGGTGATCGGCTGCAATTGTATGATCGCGATACCTGCGGGGACCGAGAAGATAGACCCCGGAGAGACTGTGGAGGTGGTACTGCTATGACATCTGTATGTGCCGTCTGTGGAGTGAAAAATTCAGGTAAGACAACGCTGATAGAGAAACTCATACGGGAATATGCCGCAAGAGGAGTCAGGACCGCTGTGATAAAGCATGACGGGCATGACTTTACCTGCGATATTCCCGGAACGGACAGCAGTCGGTTCTATGAGGCGGGAGCATATGGGACGGCTGTATTTTCTGATAAAAGGATTTTTGTCCACAGGCTGGAGATCAATCGGCAGCCGGACAGCGAAAAATGGGAGAAGGAAAAGATTACAGAGTTTGTATCGCTGTTCCCGGATGCAGAGGTCATTCTGATCGAGGGTCTCAAGAACTCATCTCTTCCTAAAATAGAGATTGTGAGGAAAGGTATATCGGATGCACCGGTCTCGAACCCGGAGGGTAGATTCCTGATAGTCACAGATTTTGAGCCTGATCACTTTGGGGAGAAAGCCCTTGGATTGGAGCAGATCGGTGAGATTGCCGAACTCATATTTCCGCTGTATGGCGGGGGCAGGAAATAATTTATGAAAGATCGTTATAACAGAACAATCAACTATATGCGAATATCGATCACGGACCGGTGTAATTTGCGCTGTACATACTGCATGCCGCAGGATATCAGCCTGACGTCGATGGATAATATTCTGACTTACGAGGAAATACTAAGGATATGTACTGCGGCGGTGGAACTGGGAATTACCAGATTTAAGGTGACAGGCGGTGAACCGCTCGTCAGGAAGGGCTGTGTCACGCTTATCCGGGAGATGAAACGTATCCCGGGGATAGAGCAGGTCACGTTGACGACTAATGGCGTTCTGCTGGGGCAGTACCTGGAGGAATTGATTTCTGCAGGGCTTGATGGGGTCAACATCAGTCTGGATACGCTTGATGCCGCCAGATATGAGCGAATTACCGGAAAAAATGAACTGCCTGCCGTGATGGAGAACATAGGGAGAGCGATTGATTCAGGAATCAGGGTAAAACTGAACGTGGTACTTCAGAATGGCGTGAACGAAGACGAGTGGGAGCATATAGCGCTTCTTGCGAGAACGAATTATCTGGATGTCCGATTCATAGAGATGATGCCGATCGGCTACGGTAAAAACTGCCGGGGCGTCTCGGGCAGAGAACTCCTTGAGAAGATGAAGAACAGGTGGCCGGATCTTGAGACAGTGACCGATATTCACGGAAACGGACCGGCAGTCTATTACCACGTGCCCGGCTGGAAGGGAAGTGTAGGTCTGATTAACGCTATCCATGGAAAATTCTGTGCGAGCTGCAACCGGATACGGCTGACCAGCAGAGGAAAGCTAAAGCCGTGTCTCTGCTACGGCGATACGATCGATCTCATGCCAATACTGCGGAGAGGTCAGGAGGAGGCTGCGAACGGGTCGGGTCCTGACGGAAATGTTGAGACAAAAGACATGGTTCGCAGAGCCATCGCCGAAGCAATCGCGGAAAAGCCTGCGCAGCACTGTTTTGAACAGAAAGATCATATCACTGAGGAGTCCCAGATGGTCAGTATAGGGGGATGACAGACCCTGTGTGTCCAAGCGGATGGTAACGGTTCAGACAGGCTTTGCGCACACCAGATGCGGCACAAACACCATCTTCATCGAAAAACGCAAGTCCTTCCCTGCGAGCCAAAAAAGCTAACGCTTTCTGGTCTCTCAGTCGGACTCGCAATGTTTTTCTCACGAAGATGGATGCTTTGCGCCGTTCACGGATTTTGGGAGCAGCCTGTCTGAACTGTTACAAAGGATATCTTCGGGATGACAGTCCCGGAAGCGGAGCGCTGATATAAGGAGGCTGCAGGCCTATGAGCGGAGATATAACGGATATGAAAATGGCCGCTGCCGTCATGGCCGGCGGCAGGAGCTCCCGGATGGAAGGACGCCACAAGGGTATGCTGCTGACTCGGGAGGGCGTGACATTTACAGACAGGATATCTGCTGAGCTGCATAAGTTCACGGATCTTGTTTATATTTCATACGGGGATACGATACAGATGGAAGCTGCGGAATGCAGAATCGTCCGCGACATATATATAGGATGCGGACCGGTCGGAGGACTGCATGCGGTGCTGACCCGCGCCTTTCTGGACGGGGCGGCAGCGGTTGCGACAGCGGCCTGCGATATGCCGTATGTGACTGCTGAATTTTTCGGATATCTGTACGAACAGCTCGTCATCCGCATGGATATCAGTGGTGAGAGGAAAAGTCCGTTTGATCTGTATGACGGAGTTGTTGCGGTCACCGGGGGAAAAATCCACCCGCTGGCGGCTATATATAGTGTGAGGGCTGCAGGCATTTGCAAAACACAGCTTGAAGAGCGCAATCTCAGAGTCAGAGATGCCCTCGCCAAACTGAGGATCCTGTATGTTGATCTTGAAGGCAGTGCATATGAGCGCATGATTCTGAACATTAATACAGAAGAGGACTACACAGAATACTTAATCTCTGACGCAGCATTATCGTGACGTAAGTCTGCGATGAATGCGCAAAACGCAGGAAGAATTGAAACGTGCAGCCGGCAGCTGCATTATATGAGTTGCATATAGAAAGGAAGGTGAGGGGTGTCTTACGCGTATGTCGCAGAATACCCCGCATATTTATGGCAAAATATAACGATGTCGCTATACCGGCAGTAGTTCCCAAACTGGGAGAATATGCCCTGTTCAAAGGGATAGATTCTTCCGATCTGGAGGCGATGCTTAACTGTGTCGGAGCAAGGATTGAAAAATACGATAAAAATACTTTTGTGATGCTGGATATGGACGATGTCATCTGTGCCGGTCTGATTCTTGAGGGGAAGGTTGCTATTGTCAAGGAGGATGAGCATGGACATCAGAGTCTGATTGCCTACCTGACAGAGGGGGATGTGTTCGGTGAGACCTCCGCTCTGTCGCGGGAACGCATTTTGGCAGCCAGCTTTAAGACGATGACAAAGTGCACAATCATGTATCTTTCAGTCAGCAGAGTACTTAATACATGCAGGAACAACTGTCCGTTCCACAGAAGGCTGATCATCAATCTTTTTGACTGCGTGACCAGAAAAAATTCGATGCTGATTCGTAAGATCGATATACTGTCAAGGAGCACGATCAGAGGAAAGATCATGGCCTATCTGGAGGACGCACTGCGGGTAGCCAATGCGGAAAAAGGAACTCCCGATAACCGAAAGATCATGATCCCTCTGAATAAAATGGAAATGGCGCACTTCTTAAGTGTTAATCGGAGTGCTCTGGCAAGAGAATTGTCCGCAATGAAGCAGGAGGGCCTGATTGATATCAGGGGCAACCTGTATACGTTGCTCTGAGGGGTAACAGTTCAGACAGGCTGTAACGAAGCACAAGATTCCGGTGTAAGCATCATCTTCATCGAAAAACGAATATCCTTCCCTGCGAGCTTGCGCAGGCGACAAGCCGCCACGCGATCTCTCAGTCGGATATACAATGTTTTTCTCACGAAGATGGATGCTTTCGCCGGAAAGGAAATGCACGGACAGCCTGTCTGTACCGTTACTCTGAGGCGGTGTCCTCAGAACAAATGTAAAAATCTGGTGTACACAGCACCCCGATAGTAGTAGAATAGACAGCAGTCGCCAAAGCACGCTCATCGATTATTCGGGATGTGTGACGATCCGGACAAGCTGTTTTTTAGGTTCATGAAACTTGTCTTATAACTTATCAAGAAAGAGGGAAGATATAATGCAGTTGACAGCAGAATTATCTCAGAATTATACAGCGATCCTGAAAGAGGAGCTCGTAGCGGCAATGGGCTGTACGGAGCCGATCGCCATCGCGTATGCCGCGGCAAAAGCTTATCAGGAGCTGGGAGAAATGCCGGAGCACATTACGATCAGCTGTTCCGGCAATATGATCAAGAATGTTAAGGGAGTGACAGTGCCCAATTCCGGCGGTCAGAAGGGAATTGAGACCGCAGCTGTACTGGGCGTCGTGGGCGGCAAGGCCGACAAGATGCTGGAGGTCCTTGAGAGCGTGGACGATGAGGCCAGGGAGAGGACTCGCGAGCTTGTAGCGGCGGGAATATGCGACGTCACTCTTGCGGAAAATGTTCCGAACCTGTACATCAAGGCGGAGATGTGGACCAGTGACCACAAGGCTTCCGTTACAATTGAGGAACATCACACGGACATCACGGAAATAGAGAAGGACGGAAAAACAGTTTTTATCGCTGAAAAGAGTACACCGGTGAGAGAGGACGGCGCTCTCAAGGGTGATCGGTCCAAGATGACTCTGCGCGGTATTATCGATTATGCCAATACAGTTGATCTCGCTGATGTCGAGGAGACTCTGGAGCGCCAGGTCCGCTTCAACACAGCTATTTCTCAGGAAGGACTGGACAATCCTTGGGGCGCGAGGGTAGGCAAGACCATGCTTGAGAACTGGAGCGATGACGTGAAGTGCTGCGCATGCGCACGGGCTGCGGCAGGTTCCGATGCCCGTATGAGCGGATGCCCCATGCCGGTCATCATTAATTCCGGCAGCGGAAATCAGGGCATCACGGTCACGATGCCGATCGTGACCTACGCTGAGAGATGGCATCTGTCCAGGGAGAAGATGTATCGCTGTCTTCTGGTCTCAAATCTTGTGTCTATTTATATCAAACATTATATCGGATCACTTTCCGCATTCTGCGGAGCTGTCAGCGCAGCCTGCGGCGCGGGTGCAGGAATCACCTACATGTCGGGCGGAACATATGAGCAGATCGGCGGTACGATCACTAACACGCTGGGCAACGTCGGCGGCATTGTATGCGACGGCGCAAAGCCAAGCTGTGCTGCCAAGATTGCATCTTCTGTCCACGCAGCTCTTCTTGCCCACTATATGAGCATAAGTTCGAAAGAGTTCCAGGGCGGTGAGGGCTTCATCGAGAGCGATGTTGAGGAGACAATCAAGAACATGGGCTACATCGGCAAGATCGGCATGAGGGAGACAGACAAGGAAATCCTCAATGTCATGATCGACAAGGTGGATGTGGACTCCTGCCTGTGATTAGTGGGACTTCCCGCACTCAGTTTATGGATCAGTCTCCGGGGAGAGACATCAAGAACGCCTCGGCGTTCTTGCCGCGCCGCGCAAAGTGCGAAGCACCTTCATCATTGCGCGGCTGCGATCCGCCGTGCCTAAGCATGCGTAACAATGCTCCAGTGGAGCATTGTGCAGCTGAGGCATTTAATCTCTGACGCGGGTTTGTATCCCATGTCAGAGGTAAGTTTCTTTTGCGCATTCATCTCACGACTAAATTCACGAGAATTCAGCGCCAGAGATTAAATCAGGCTAATATCTGCTGCATACATATTTGATGATGCGGCAGGTTTAGTAAATATTCTCAGAGGGTTTTGGAGGTAAACATGGAAAAAACAGGATTTACACACAGCCTGCCATTCAGACTTCTGGTCGCGCTGGCCGTAGGTATCGGCGTCGGCCTTGCGCTCAGCGCAGCTGAAGGGGCGGCAATCACAAACGCACTGCTCAACATTATCGTGACAGTGAAGTTCATCAGCAGCCAGTTCATCAACTTCTGCGTACCGCTGATCATCATCGGTTTTATCGCGCCTTCTATTACAAGGCTCGGCAATAACGCGTCAACCATGCTGATCGTCGCGCTCTGCATCGCATATCTCTCTTCAATCGGTGCAGCTCTCTTTGCTACAGGTGCCGGCTTTACAATTCTGCCGTTCCTGAACATCAGCCCTGAAGTTGACGGTCTTAAGGATCTGCCGCCGGTAGTATTTGAACTGACTATCCCGCAGATCATGCCGGTCATGTCCGCGCTGTTCTTCTCAGTCCTTGTCGGTCTATCCGCCACATGGAACAAGAGCAAAATCGTGACAGGCGTGCTTGAAGAGTTCCAGCAGATCGTTCTCAGCATCGTTACCAAGTTCGTCATCCCGGTGCTGCCGGTCCTCATCGGCTGCACATTCTGCACGCTGGCTTACGAGGGAACAATCACGAAGCAGCTCCCGATCTTCCTTATTATTATCGTTATCGTTATGATCGGCCACTACATCTGGATGACTCTTCTCTACGGTATTGCAGGCGCATATTCCGGAAGAAATCCGATGAATATCGTAAAGAACTACGGTCCGGCCTATATGACTGCTGTCGGAACTATGTCCAGTGCCGCTACACTTTCCGTAGCGCTTGAGTGCGCAAGAAAGTCAGTGCCCACACTGCGCAAGGATCTTGTCAATTTCGGCATTCCGCTTTTTGCAAATATCCACCTCTGCGGATCCGTCATGACTGAGACCTTCTTCGTCATGGCTGTTTCCAAGATGCTCTACGGCGAGTTCCCGTCACCGGGAAAGATGATTTTGTTCTGCCTGCTCCTCGGTGTATTTGCAATCGGCGCTCCGGGTGTTCCGGGCGGTACAGTCATGGCTTCTCTCGGACTTATTACCGGCGTTCTCGGATTTGATGAGACAGGTACAGCTCTTATGCTCACGATCTTTGCTCTGCAGGATTCCTTCGGAACAGCATGCAACGTCACAGGCGACGGCGCTCTTACCCTGTTCCTCACAGGATATGCTGAGAAGCACGGCATCAAGGAAGCTAATCTCGGGGATATCTTAAAATAAACATAACAGACTGCCAGGATAAAAATGAAACCTCAAAAATGCTGTAAGTAACGGCATTTTTGAGGTTTTTTAATTTGTTTATAAAAACACACGTCTCAACTGCTAAATCCTTTGAGGCCACCGTTAAGTGCGAAGGCCTTTTTTATGCCCTGAATACGAAGCTGATTCTGTCAGAACAAAAGGCAGGGTTGTGCTTTCAACAGTACAGAAAGCAGCCGTTCTGGCGCGATAAAGTAAAAAATATGACGGCAGGGGTTTTAATCGGAGCATGTAGGTGAAATACCGCTGTTATAATGAAAATATTTCTTTACTTGTAACAGTCATCATTTTACCCATAAGAGTTTACGATAAAACATATATATTTAAAATACATAGACTTTAACGCATAAGTAGTTAAGGATAAAAAACTGTTGAATTAAAAATAAAAAACTTTCAAAATAACAGTTGACAAACGAAATAACTTTTGATACAATAACAACAACAGTTGAAACAACAATTTAAGAGAACAATAACACTGTTGTAACAACAAAATTCTGCACTGTGAAAGGGAGGTTACTATGAAAGTAAAAGCAGTCAGACTTCACGCAGCTAATGATGTAAGACTCGATGAATTCGAATTACCGGAAATCAAAGATGATGAGATTCTGGTAAAGGTCATTTCGGACAGCGTATGCATGTCCACCTACAAATGCGCGATTCTCGGAACGAAGCACAAGAGAGTTCACGCAGATGTTGCAGAGCATCCGGCAATCATGGGTCATGAGATGGCCGGTGACATTGTCAAGGTCGGCAAAGCTCATCAGGACAAGTTCAAACCGGGCATGAAATTCACCCTGCAGCCGGCTCTGAACTACAAGGGTACAATGTGGAGCCCGGGTTACTCATATGAGTTCTTCGGCGGAAATGCTGAGTACTGCATCATTCCGCCAGAAGTTATGGAGCTCGGATGCATGCTCGAGTACAAGGGCAGAGCATACTACGAGGCATCCCTCGCAGAGCCGTACTCCTGCAGTGTAGGCGCTTTCCACGCAGCATACCACACACAGATGGGTGTTTACACTCATGAAATGGGCATCAAAGAAGGCGGCAAGCTCGCAATCATGGCAGGCGCAGGCCCGATGGGTCTCGGCGCGCTGAGCTACGCAATGAACTGCGACAGACGTCCGGGCATGATCGTCGTGACAGACGTCAACCAGGACAGACTGGACCGCGCTGCTGAGCTCTTCCCGCAGGAAGAGGCAGATGCAAGGAACATTGAACTTCACTTTGTGAACACAGGTGCTGTTGAAGATCCGGTAGCTTATCTACGCGAGATGACAGGCGGAACAGGATTTGACGATGTACTGTGCTACGCACCGGTAGCCGCAGTCGTAGAGCAGTCCAGCGGGGTGCTGGGACGTGATGGCTGCCTGAACTTCTTCGCAGGCCCGACAGACCCGAACTTCTCCGCAAAGATGAATTTCTACGATGTACATTACAATTCTACTCATGTAATGGGAACCACCGGCGGAAATACGGCTGACATGATCGAGTGCCTTGAGCTCACAGCAGCAGGCCGCATCAACCCGGCAGTCATGGTCACACATATCGGCGGTCTTGATGCTGCTGCTGATACGCTCCTCAATCTTCCGAAGATTCCGGGCGGCAAGAAGCTTATCTACAACCACATCACAATGCCTCTGATCGGTCTCACAGAGCTTCGCGAGAAAGGCAAAGAGGACGAGAGATATACAGCACTTGCTGACATCGTAGATGCTCACAACGGACTGTGGTGCCCGGAGGCAGAAGAGTACCTGCTTGCAAATTTCGACTGATCTGATTTCAATCCTCCCAAAATTCCGGGGCCGGAAGGCCCCGGGAGCGGGAAAATGATCTAAGCTGAAAGTTAGACATATATTTAAGTAAATTACTTTTCGAAGGAGAAAAACGATGAAGAACGCACTTCAGAGATTTGGAAAATTCTTATCCGCCATGGTCATGCCGAACATTGGCGCATTCATCGCATGGGGCTTTATCACGGCTCTGTTCATCCCGGACGGCTGGCTGCCCAACGCACAGCTCGCATCCATTCAGCCGTACATGCTTACTTATCTGCTCCCGATCCTGATCGCTTACACAGGCGGTAAGATGGTCGGCGGAGACCGCGGCGGCGTCATGGGCGCTATCGCAGTCGTCGGATGTATCGCCGGTGTCGGCGGCACAGACGGACAGCCGATGCTTATGGGCGCTATGGCAATGGGCCCGTTCGCAGGCTGGGTCATCAAGAAGTTCGACAAGTTCATGGAAACAAGAATGCCGGCCGGCTTTGAGATGCTGATCAACAACTTCTCAGTAGGTATCATCGGTATGCTGATCGCAATCTTCGGCTACTATGTAATCGGCCCGTTCATGACAGCAATCCTTGCAGTCCTGACCGCAGGTGTTGATGTTCTTATCAAGAACAACCTTCTCCCGCTGGCAGCTATCTTTATCGAGCCTGCCAAGGTCCTGTTCCTCAACAACGCTATCAACCATGGTATCTTCACCCCGATCGGTG
>JAFRCB010000303.1 GCA_017404585.1 Lachnospiraceae bacterium | reverse complement strand
TCAGTCCGGCAATCGTCGGAACAGCTAATACTTTCCCGAAAACTCTCATGTCCGTGTGCCTCCCTGTGAAGTCTTTTTCTTTTATTGTAAGAAGGTCTGTTTCTGCAGACAAGTATCTGCTTCGGAATCAGCGCCGGCAAACCAACGGGTTCTGATTCTATTCCATCAAATGCACATTTTGCTGTAAATTTTCTGCTTATTCCTGTATAATAATGACAATAGTTGCTCAAAACTTCATTTAGTCCGCATAATTTTCTATCAACCTTTCGTGATACCCCGCCTGCGGCGGGCTTCCGAAATAATCAATGAAAGGATCCAATCGTATGAAGTATGTGTGTCAGGTCTGCGGATACATCTATGATGAAGCAAAGGAAGGAATCCCCTTTGACGAACTGCCTGCGGATTGGCGATGTCCTCTCTGCAAAGCTCCGAAGTCAGAATTCGTGAAACAGGAGGAAGAGAAAAAACAGGACTTTCAGGTGAGCGTCGATCCGACGGATGTTCACCTTGAGAAGCTGTCCGCCGGACAGTTGGCGGCACTTTGCACAAATCTTGCCAGAGGGTGTGAGAAACAGTATAAGGAGAAGGAATCTGAGCTTTTTACTGAACTGGCTACCTATTTTACGGCAATAGCACCGCCTGCCCCTGAAGCGTCCGTGGAACAGCTCGCATCACTGCTCCGTGGAGAAATTGCGTCTTATCCGTGGCTGAGAGGAGTTGCAGATGAACACGGGGACCGGGGTGCGGCAAGAGCACTTGTTTGGGGTGAAAAAGTCGTCCGCATGCTGTCCTCTCTTATGGATCGCTATCTGGCGGAAGGTGAAGCAATGCTCGCGGACACCGAGGTGTGGGTCTGCACCGCCTGCGGCTTTGTTTACATCGGAGACGAGCCGCCCGAACAGTGTCCGGTCTGCAAGGTTCCCGCCTGGAAATTTGAGAAAGCTTAAGAGGAGGTAAGAGCATGAAAAAAGTTGCGTTCCGAACCATCCGCCTTTGTACCAAAGACTGCCTCTGTCTCTTCGTCTGTCCGACCGGCGCGACGGATACAGAGAATAGCATTATTGATATGGCAAAATGTATCAGTTGCGGCGCCTGCGCCGAATCCTGCCCGAGTAAGGCAATCAGCATGATTCCTCTGGAATATCCGGAGCCCGCGCGGAAAGCGGAAGCTGTCGTTGACGCTATGAACAATCTCGCCGAAGCCAAGATGGCGGAAGAAGCCGCCGCCCGAAAGATCGCGGCAACAACGGACGCGGACGGGGCATATCGTCTCATGACTGCCGCTGCCAGATCCATCCGTCTTACCGCGGCGGACGTAATGCGGGAAGCCGGCTATCTTCTTCCCCAGAGTAACAGTGTCAGGGAACTGCTGAAAGATCTCATCGAACAGCCGCCCACACCGGACTTCCCTGTCGCCAAGGCGCAGAAGCTGCTCGATAGCCTGTAAATCGATATTTTATGTTAACTATTAGCTGATAAAACGATGCCCCGGAACCCCGGGGCTTTTTCTTTATATTGATGATTGTCATTATAAAGAGCAATCCAGGGACAATCAAGCTTTTCGAATACGCGGAAATCAATATACAAGTATTCTATCTCCGCTGCATATGGAAACTGCATTTACCTGAACTATGATTTCCTGAAAAACAGCGAGAATAATAAAATCAATGTATATAATACCTCAACCAAAAAGCTGAAGAAACTCAGTAACAACGGGCAGTCAGGCCCTATTGGTCTGCCGACGCCAAAGGCCGGCATACTCTCCGCCTTTTGCAAGGAGATCGGCATGAGCGCCGTCCTCGATGATGCGGCCGTCTTTGAGGACGACGATCCGGTCGAGGCTCGCGACCGTCGACAGGCGGAGCGCGATGACGATCGCCGTGCGGCCCTTCATCAGGTTCTGGAGAGCCTCCTGAATCAGCTGCTCGCTCTCTGAGTCGAGGGCGCTCGTTGCCTCGTCAAGAACCAGTATCGGCGCGTCGGTCAGAATCGCCCGGGCAATGGCAACGCGCTGCCGCTGTCCGCCGGAGAGCTTGACGCCGCGTTCGCCGGTGATTGTCTCAAATCCGTCCGGGAGCTGTTCGATGAAATCAAGCGCGTTTGCGTCGACAGCCGCCTGCCGGATTTCTTCAAAAGACGCGCCCGGCCTGCCGTAGGAGATATTTTCCGAGATCGTCCGGTGAAAGAGCAGGGGTTCCTGCGGCACATAGGCGATCTGCCGCCGCAGGCTGACCTGCGATACCTTTGAGATCTCCTGCCCGTCAACATAAATATTGCCTTCCTGGATATCGACAAGGCGCAGAAGCAGACGGGTCAGCGTGGTCTTCCCGGAGCCGGAGATTCCGACAATTCCCACCCTCTCCCCGGCAGGGATATGAAGATCAAAATGCTCGAACACAGCGGTCGGAGTCTGCGCGTCGGTATACCAGAAGCTGAGATCCGAGAAGAAAATGTCACCCTTCGAGACGACGAGATCCGGCGCGTTTTCTATATCGGAGACCAGCAGCGGCTCATCCAGGAAGACCGTCATATCGTGCGCGTCTCCGAACGCATGGTTCACGCTCTGCATGACGGACGTCAGCATTTTCCAAAAGATGAAGCATATGAACGAGTCTTGTGTCATATCCTTCACGGCATCCTGAAGGACGGCTCAAGGATCAGCTGTGACAATTTCATCGATAAATCATTTGCCTCCTATGTGTTTGGTGATGTGCCTGTAAGTTCTCTGCATTCTGATACAAGATTCTTCACGCTCCTCGGTGAAGGCAGAGTGAAGATATCTTTCTTCAAGGCATTTGTCTCATACATGCAGAAGAAAGACCCAGCATTTGGCAAGGGATGC
>JAFRCB010000302.1 GCA_017404585.1 Lachnospiraceae bacterium | reverse complement strand
GTCACAACTCAGGTGTCGCCCTGCGCCTCATCCTTCAAAGGAGCAGAGCTATCTACCGCCGTAGATTTATTTTTTGTTCTTGCAGGCTTTATTCAGCTCGTCGACGACGATCTGAAGGGCTTTAATTCTGGCATACTTCTTGTCGACAGATTCAAGAATGTACCACGGAGCGTTGACCGTACTCGTCTTCTGGAGCATCTCGTTGATCGCGTCGACATAGAGATCCCATTTTTCGCGGTTTCTCCAATCCTCGTCAGTAATCTTCCACTGCTTCTCCGGTGTATTCTGTCGGTCAGTAAATCTCTCAAGCTGCGTCTGATTGTCGATCTGTACCCAGAATTTAATGACAACTGCGCCCCAGTCAGTGAGCTCACGCTCAAACTCATTCATCTCATTGTAAGCTCTCTGCCAGTCGTTCTCGGAGCAGAATCCCTCAAGGCGTTCTACCATGACACGGCCGTACCATGTGCGGTCGAAGATAGTGATGTGTCCGGTCTTGGGAAGACGGTTCCAGAATCTCCACAGATAGTGGCGGGCTTTCTCGTGCGGTTCCGGGCTGGCGATCGGCTCGACGACGTAGCCGCGGGGATCCAGAGCAGCGGTAATCCTCTTGATGTTGCCGCCCTTACCGGCAGCGTCCATGCCTTCATAGGCTATGATGACCGGTATCTTCTTGCGGTACAGCTTGTTATGCAGAGCACGAAGTTCGCCCTGCAGACGGTCGAGTTCTTTCTTATACTCTTCGTCCGTCAGAGACTTGCTGAGGTCAACTTCATCAAGAAGCGGCATCGGCTTCAGCGGGAATGTGTTCTGCAGGATCGGAACTGCCAGTGAATGATTTTTGATAGCTGTGTCGATGCCCAGATTCAGGAACTGAAGGACCTGGAGCTCCGCCCACTTCTTGTTCTTGGCATCAATGATATACCACGGAACATTGGAACGGTTCGTGTCCTCAAGATACTTATTGTACACGTCGAGGCACTCATTATAGTGCTCATTCTCCCAGAGGTCTTCTTTGTCGACGCGCCACTTTGTGTTCTTGTCCGCGAGAAGAAGATCAAGCCTCTTCTTCTGCTCCTTCTTGCTGATATGGAAGAAGAACTTCATAACAAGATAGCCGTTGTCTGTCAGCTGACGCTCTGTGATGTTGATGCTCTTGACTCTCTTCGCGTACGTCTCCTCATCGATGGAACCGTCGAGTACACCGTCCGTAACTTCTTCCATCCAGCAGGTGTCAAAGAACTTGAACTTGCCGGCTTCCGGAATCTCCAGGAAGTAACGGTACAGGAACGGCTTTCTCTTCTCCTCTTCCGTCGGTTCGGCATCCATCGTAGCGACCCTGAAGAAACGCGGATCGATGCTCTTAATCACTTCTCCCATAACGCTTCCCTTGCCGGCGCTGCCCCAGCCTTCAAAAATGACCATGACCGGAAGCTTGGCTTCCTTGATTCTCATCTGGTTAGCAGCGAGCTTGGCCTGCTCGACCTTCAACGCAGCTTTCACGGCCTCTTTATCCGGCTGCGCTGTCTTCACAAAATTTTTCAGCATAAATGCCTCCTATAATATATATGTATCTTTATTTGAAAAGAACTGATTCATTGTCAAAATTGTAGCACATTGTCACATATTACACCAGTACTATTGCAACTTTCAGACAACACTTCCAAACAGTTGTCACATTTCAAGTCTCGCTCGCGAGACTTGACGCGGGATTCGGGTCAGCGCCAGCTGACATAATTCCCAACCGAATCCCTGCGGTCTCCGCTTTGCGCAATGTCCGACGCGGCACTTCCAATCACGACTTTTTGTACACAACTCTGCCGCCGCAGATCGTCATATGGACCCGGCCGGTCAGCTCCATTCCGGTGAAGGGGGTATTCTCTGCCTTTGACGCATAACCTCCTGCCGTGAATTTCTCATTTTCATCAAATATCACCAGATCGCAGGGACCTCCCTCGGCAATATAGCCGGCGTCAAAATGATACATCTGAGCAGGCGCGTAAGCCATGCGGCCCAAAAGGGTCCGCATGGTAAGATACCCTTTATGCACAAGCTCCGTTATGCCGAGAGCCAGAGAAGTCTCAAGCCCGATAATGCCGCTCGGGGCTTCTGTAAGCTTCCTCTCTTTCTTCTCCGCTGCCGTGTGGGGCGCATGATCAGTCGCGATAATATCGATTGTCCCGTCAGCAAGCCCCCGAACGATAGCCATTCGATCCGCCTCCTCACGGAGCGGCGGATTCATCTTTGCGTAAGAGCCATATCGGATCGCAGCCTCCTCCGTCAGCGAAAAATGATGAGGCGTCGCCTCCGCATGTATATTTCCGAGCGTTGCCTTCGCCTTGGCTTTCCTGACAAGTTCGACCGCCTCCCTGGTACTTATATGCTGTATTTCAATGCAGGCTCCGGTCTCGAGGGCGAGTCCAAGGTCCCTTTCCACCATGACGATCTCCGCCATCCTGTCGGAACCTCCGATCTGATAGTAATCACTGGCTTTGCCGTGGTTAATGCCGTTATTCTCAATATAATCCGGATCTTCCTCGTGGAAGCTGATCGGAACTCCCAGATCTCTCGTGCGGATCATAGCCTCCCTCACGATCTCCGGGTTCCGCAGCGGGATTCCGTCATCCGTGAAGCCCACAGCGCCGGCTCTTTTCAGGTCCTCCATATTCGTGAGTATTTCACCCATCATGCCGCAGGTCACATTGGCACACGAGGTGACGTGAATACCCGTCGTCGCACCCTTTTCCAGGCAATAGACAAGCGTATCGACCGAATCGATCGTCGGCCGGGTATTAGCCATCATGACCACCGTCGTAAAACCGCCGGCCTTGGCGGCTGCCGCCCCGGTCATGATATCTTCCTTAGAAGTAAAGCCCGGGTCTCTGAAGTGGACGTGCACATCGACAAGACCCGGACCGACAGTGAGCCCCGTCGCGTCAATGACCTCGCATCCCTCCGGTGCCTTAATACTTTCCGCAATTTCAGTGATCCTCCCGTCCTTCGAGAGAATATCATAGTTCCCTTCCTTGCCCGATTTCGGGTCGATCATATAACCGTTCTTAATAAGCAGCATCCTAACACCTCGCTCTCGTGTCATCATCTTATCCGGCTTTACTTCATATAGCTTCCCACACCCAGACATAATGCATCTCATTGTTCAAGTTTCTCAGCAAGACTTGGTGCGGGATTCAGATCAATGCCAACTGACACAATTTCGGACCGAACACTCGCGTTCTCCCCTGCACTGCGGTTGGCGGAAGTATCTAAAATCATTATACATCCTGCACGCACCGGAAAATAGTAAAAAATGGGTCTGTCACAATTGATATGCTATCCCCAAGTAGCACACCAAATCGATGAATTGCTGCCCTTTATTCTCAACTATTTGAGCCCCTTTGGCGGTGACAGCAGAGATTCAAAAAAGGAATATCCATACTGCTGTTTTTCTGACCGCTTTGGCTCTGGGACTCTGGCCGGAGGCAGCAAAATCCTACTTCCAAGGCATGTTTGCTGCCTTTGTGCTGTGATTCCGGCGGCGGTTCCGGCCGGCTGTGCCTGTACTTCTGTTCTGGCTGGCGGTTCAGGCTGCCTGTGCTTGCACTTCGGCTCCGACAGCGGTTCAGGCTGGCTGTATCTGCGTTGCGATTCCGGCGGCGGTTCCGGCCGGCTGCGCTTGTACTTCGGTTCCGGCGCAAAGCATTCATCTTCGTGAGAAAAACATTGCAGGTCCTTCCCGGTGAGATCAAAAAAGCTTTAGCTTTTTTAAGCTCACAGAAAAAGACCTGCGTTTTTCGATGAAGATGATGTTTGCGTCGGGTTTTGAGCTTAGCTGCAGCCAGCCTGAACTGTCGCCGGCTTCTGCACTTAGCTGCAGCCAGCCTGAACCGCACCGCCGGGTTCTGATACCCCGATACAGCCGGCCTGAACCGCTGCGCCGGCTTCTGAACTTAGCCCTTGACGGCCCCCGCCGCGACGCCTCCGACGATATACTTCGACAGAAGCAGATAGACAACAATAACAGGGAAGATCGAGAACGCGATAGCCGCGTAGACCTGGCCCATATCGAACTTCAGCCAGTCAGCCGCGCGGAGCTGGGCAATCAGGATCGGCAGCGTCTTCACATTTTCCTTGTGAAGGATGAGAGCCGGAGTGAAGTAATTATTCCAGCTCGATACGAACGAGAAAATTGCCTGGACCGCGATCGCCGGCTTCATAAGCGGGAGGACGATCCTGTTGAAAATATAGAACTCACCCGCTCCGTCAATTCTGGCAGCCTCGAGGAGAGACATGGGGAGATTTGCCTCCATGTACTGCTTCATATAGAAGAAAGTGACCGGTGAGGCGATTGCCGGGACGATAAGCGGAATAAAATTATTCTCAAGTCCCATCTTATTGACGAGCTGTACAAAACCGAGTGCTGTGACCTGCGTCGGGATCATCATGATCGCCAGGATGAAGCTGAAGACCGCCTGACGTCCGCGGAAGGGATAGGCCTGAATGGCAAATGCCGTCATTACCGAGAAATACGTGCAGCACAGCGCTGTGAATGAGGATATGACCAGTGAATTCCTCATTCCTTTGACCATGGGAAGCGTTCCGTGGAAGACGTTTCTCATGTTCTCAATAAGATGAGTGCTCGGGATGGCAGTAAAGCC
>JAFRCB010000034.1 GCA_017404585.1 Lachnospiraceae bacterium | reverse complement strand
CGGAAGAAAAGTCTGGCTCAGGGAAATGCGCGACACTGTCGAACATCTGCGGAGCGTTACGTCTCTTGTTCTCTGGACACCGTTCAACGAGGGCTGGGGCCAGTTCGACGCAAAAGCTGTCGCCGCCCGCATGAAGAGACTCGACAGCACAAGACTTATAGACCACGCGTCGGGATGGTACGATCAGGGAGGCGGGGACATCCGCTCTGTACACAACTACTTCCGAAAACTGATCGTCGAAAAAGACCGCCGGGCTTTCTGCATCACAGAGTACGGCGGGCTCACTCTCCTTGTACACGGTCACAGCTACTCACCCGAAGTCTACGGTTACGGACAATGCGAAAGCGCTGCTGAGTTCAATGAGAAATTCCGCAATCTGCAGGATACTGTCAAAAAGCTCGCTGAAGAAGGTCTCAGCGGCGCAGTCTATACACAGGTATCGGATGTTGAGGAGGAAGTGAACGGTCTTCTGACATTTGACAGGAAGTTGAATAAATTGGAAATGGTTTGACAGCCATAGCCTTGCGACAGATGGCAGCTCACAGTGTGCCAAAGCCCATACGAGAAAAGTATTATATGAAACGTATAAACGAAGCAATAAAAAACAATGCATTCGCAAGAGTCTATCTGCTCTACGGACCGGAGAGCTATCTTCGTCTGGCCTATACAAAAAAGCTGTGCGACGCGATCCTCCCGGAGAGCGACAACATGAACAGGATCAGCTTTGAGGGGGACAAGACCACAGAGACGGCGATCATTGATTTTGCCGAGACTATGCCGTTCTTTGCGGAGAGACGACTCATACGCGTCAAGGACAGCGGCTTTTTCAAAAACGCAGTGGAGCTCCTGCCCGATTACATGTCGCGCATCCCGGACTACGCCGTCATCGTTTTCTCCGAGACCGAAGCTGACAAAAGGAACCGTCTGTACAAGGCAGTACAGAAATACGGCTATATCTCCGAGTTTGCCACGCAGAAAGATGACCAGCTCATGAGATGGGGGGCGGGCATCCTTGGCCGGGAGGGTCTTAGGATCACATCCTCCGACATGGCATATCTTCTCAGCAGGACCGGTCCGGATATGAACCACCTTGCTCTTGAAATTGACAAGGTCGTCTCCTACTGCCGCGGCAGAAATTCAGTCACCAGGGCAGATATCGAGGCCGTCACAGGAACACAGATTGAAAATCACATCTTTGAAATGATCGATGCGGTCACAGCACGGAATCAGAAAAAGGCTCTCGATCTCTACGCGGATCTTCTGGCTTTAAAGGAGCCTCCCCTCAGAATCCTCTTTCTGATCGCGCGGCAGTTCAACCAGCTTCTGATGATCAAGGAACTGGCTGCCCTCGGAAATTCAGTCTCCATGATCGCACAGAAGACCGGGATCCGGGATTTTATTGTGAGGCGGTCCATGAACACGGTGCGCAGCTATACCCCGGCAGAGCTGCGCGAGCACGTCACCTTCTGCACAGAGATGGAGGAGGCTGTAAAGACCGGCAATATAGCCGAGAGACTCAGCGTAGAGCTGCTGCTCATCCGATTCTCAGCCGGGAAATGAATAAAGCTGCCGCACACGCGACAGCTTTTATTATTTACATATTTAAATGAATTATGCCATAGCATCGACTTTCTTGGACATACGGCCGACTTTTCTGGAGTTTGTATTCTTCTTATAAACTCCCTTGGATGTAGCGCGGCCCATCTCAGCCTTGAATGCGTTAAGTGCTGAAACTGCTGCTGCCTTATCGCCGGCTGCGATTGCTGCTTCGACCTTCTTGACAGAAGTCTTGACACCGGACTTAATTGACTTGTTGCGAGCCGCCTTCTTTGCGTTTACGAGAACTCTCTTCTTTGCAGATTTGATGTTAGCCAAATCATTACCCTCCATCTAAACTAAATGAACAATCTTATTATCTAAATAGGCTGCTCTGCCTTTAGCCTAGAGACACGAATAGCGGCATGGGCGGAACACACTTTGATATTCTATGCGATAGCAGGTGAAATGTCAAGCACTAATTTTATGCATTTAACTGATCAGATATAGCTCACCGTCTCGGAAAGAGGCTTACGGCTCATATGATTTGCAAGAGGACCCGCCCCCTCCGCTGCATGGCCCAGGTCGAGCAGCATCAGGATCTCCTCATTTTCAGGCAGCCCAAGGGACGCAGCCAGAGCTTCCGGATCAAAGAAATTGACCCAGCAGCTGTCGACGCCCGCATTGTACGCGGCGAGGGTAAGGTGGGTCGCCACGATCGTCGCGTCCTCAATGCCGGAGTCGCGCTTTCCGCCCGGGTAAGTGAACACATTATTCTTATCAAATGCAACCACCAGAACTGTGGGAGCACCGTAACGGCACGGTGTCACCTGATCGATTTTTGCCAGGCCTTCCGCGGACTGAACAACATAAATGTGCTGCTCCTGCAGATTTTTCGCAGTAGGTGCCACGCGGCCCGCTTCAAGAATAGCGGTCAGCTGCTCATCAGTGATCACGCTTCCGTCGTATTTCTTGCATGAATATCTGTTTTTGATGACTTCTGTAAATTCCATAGTATAACTCCTCTCTCGACTTTATATCCCGGCGGAAACTGAGCCCCGCTTTGTAACACCACGAGCTGCCAATCAGTCTCAGCGGCAGCTGTCAATCTCCCGCCGGACTAAATGCCTCATCTAAGTCCCGGTTTTCCCCAGAAGAACAGGGCGATGGTTCCGGGACCGGTATGGCAGCCGATTACGGTTCCGATGTCGAATATACGGACTCCTCCGCTCAGTTTTGGAAAAGCGGCTTCGATTGCCTCTGCCACCATGATCGCGTCCTCATAGCAGTCGGAATTGGCAATAAAGCATTTGCCGCTGTACTCCATACCGTTTTCTGCCTGTACCTTCATCCTGTCGACCAGCGTCCGCATCGCTTTTTTCTTGCCGCGGCACTTCTCACGGGAAATCATTTTTCCGTTATGATCCACATAGAGAAGCGGGCAAATGCTCAGCGCTTTGCCGATCATCCCCACAGTCTTAGACACGCGTCCGCCGCGGATTAGATAAGTAAGCTCAGAAGGCAGTACCCAGTGCATACTTCTCAGTTTATTTTTTTCAGCCCAGTCTCTCACTTCCTCAATGCTCTGACCTGAGTCGCGGAGATCGGCCAGCTTATCCACGATCAGTCCGCTCCCGGAGCAAGCCGCAAGTGAATCGATAATATAGAGTTTTCTGTCCGGATACTTTTCCTGAAGATCACGGGCAGCAATCATGGCCGAGTTATACGTCCCTGATAATCCCGAGCTGGCCGTGATGTGAAGTATGTCCTTCCCATCTTTCAGAAATGTTTCGAAGTACTCTTCATACTCGGTAACATTTATCTGAGAAGTCCGGGGCATTGCCCCGTCCTTCATTTTCCGGTAGAACTCCTTCAGTGGAATCGACTTTCCGAAGTCGTCCGCATAAAGCACCTCGTCAAGCTCAAAGTGGAAGGGCAGATAATGAATATTTCTCTCCCCCATGTAGTCAACCGAGAGATCGACTGTAGAACAGCAGCTCAAAATGTATTCCGACATAACACTTCCTCCTGATCTGCGGTAATAAGCAGTTTTTTCTCAGTGGGAGAAGACCTCCGCTTCTGCAGGCGGTGGATGAATCAATGTCTCTCCGTGAAGTATTGCTCGCACACATTATACACGAAATATACATTTTAATCTATCTCAAAGTGCATATTATTCAGCCTGTAAATTGCGATCTCTGATCGCGCGCGAGCTGTGCTCCTGCCCCCAGAAGAAAAGGGCGACAGTGCCGGGACCCGTATGACTGCCTATTGTCGTTCCGATATCAAATATCCGTACATTTCCATCCAGCTTCGGGAATGCCGCCTCAACTGCATCCGCTACCGCACGGGCGTCAGAAAGGCAGTCTGACTGTGAGATGAAACACTTACCTGAATAATCAATACCGTTCTCCGCCTGCTCTTTCATCTTCTGCACAATTGCATGAATGACTTTTTTCTTGCCGCGATGCTTTTCGCGGGCAATCAGTTTTCCCTGGTCATCGACATTGAGCAGCGGGCAGATATTAAGCATCTGTCCAATCATTCCCGATGCCTTCGATACACGTCCGCCCCGGATAAAAAACGTAAGATCGGATGTGAAGAACCAGTGCAGACACTTCAGCTTATTGGCTTCAGCCCAGTCACGAACTTCATCAATACTCATACCTGAATCCCTGAGATCCGCAAGCCGGTCCATAAGCAGACCGTAGCCCGACGAAGCGGCAAGAGAATCGACAATATAAATTCTCCTCTCAGGGTATTTCTCCCGAAGATCCTCTGCCGCTATCATTGCGGAATTTATAGTTCCGGAAATACCTGAACTCAGTGTAAGGTGCAGAATATCCTTTTCCTCCCTGAGGAAACCTTCGAAATATTCTTCATATTCGCCGACGGCAACCTGCGAGGTCCGGGTCATAGCTGCGTCCCGCATCATCTGATAAAACCTTGAAAACGGAATAGACTGTCCTAGATCAACCGTCTACGTT
>JAFRCB010000301.1 GCA_017404585.1 Lachnospiraceae bacterium | reverse complement strand
TCATCTGTGATGACCTGTGCGCCGTAATCGTAGATGATGTTGTACCAGCCGTCCTGGTTGTTGGATGTGTTGATTGCGTAGCCGTAAACGCCGTCAGCTTTGCCTGCCTCTGTGATCTTAGCAGCTGCGTCACGGACATCTTCCCATGTCCAGTCATCTGTCGGATAGTCTACGCCGTACTTGTCGAAGATAGCCTTGTTGTACAGAAGAGCGATGGTGTCATGGTCCTTCGGAAGAGCATACTGAGAACCGTTGTCATCACGGTTGTACAGTTCGACGACGCCTTCATAGAACTTGGACATGTCAATTGTGTCATCATTTGCAATATAATCGTCGAGGTTGAGGAGCAGGTCGTTCTCCATGTACATCTGAGCTGTGTTGGAGTGCATCCAGAAGACATCCGGCATCTGGCCGCCGGAAGCGCCTGCCTCGAGGAGTGTCCAGTAGTTGTCCCAGTCAACGACGTTGATCTTGACTTTGACGCCGGACTCTGCTGACCACTCGTCTGCGATCTGCTGCAGACCTGCCAGCTGGTTGTTATCCCAGATGTTTACCTGAAGTTCGCCTGAGGATGATCCGCCGGAAGCACCACCGTCTGTTGCTGCGCCGCCTGAAGAGCCGCCGCAAGCTGCGAGGGAAGCTGCCATGAGACCTGCAAGTGTAAGTGCCAATACTTTTTTCATTCGTAGGTTCTCCCTTCTTTTTGGTGCCGTCATATCCGATGTGCTTTCACGGACAGCGCTCTGGATATTCGGGCACATTCACCAAGTTTTGCTATAATTGTAAATTTTCTTTGTCGGTTATTACATGGCTTTTCGGTTTCAATATATGGGAAGATGTGTCATTTTGGACAAACATTGAAGCAGCTCTTCCAGTAATAAATCAGCGCAATTCACGAAAAAGGGACGGTTCTTTTCACGTGGGATTTCCCACGTAAAAAGAACCGTCCCCGATTCCACCTTATAAATATGACGGGTCGAACCCGCCCTTGGCGCTTTGCGCGGATATCTCCGGACTGGACTCCCTGTAGGCCTTGGGGCTCATACCGTAGCTTTCCTTAAATTTCTTGGAAAATGCCAGCGGATCCGGATAGCCCACTTTTGAAGCGACCTCGTTGATCGGCAGGCTGGTATTCGACAGCAGCTCCGCTGCCTTCTCCATTCTGAGATTGATAAGAAACTCCTGCGGTGATACGCCAAGCTCCTTCTGAAAGCTCTTGGCAAGATAGTTCCTGGTGATGCCAATCTGGTCGGCCAGCGCGTCGATCTTTATCTTTTCCGAGTAGTTTGAAAGCATGTACATCATGGCCTGCTTGACATAAATGCCCTGCGGATACTCGTATTTCGTCCGCTCCACCTTCTTCATCTCGCTTTTTTCGATCAATGTACCGAAAAATCGGTACATTCCGCCGAGACGAATCATAAAATTCGAGTAAGTGAGCTGAGATGCTTCCAGCATTTCGTGAATAATCTCGGCAAGATCGTCCGTGTCATCAAGGAGTACATACGGGATTTCCTTGGTGAATCCGATTTTCCTGATCACCTGATCCGACGTGTAGCCGTGGAAGCCGATCCACATGTATTCCCAAGGATCTTCCTTATCCGCCTCATATACAACTTCCATTCCCGGCGTGATAAGAAAAGCCTGGTTGGCAGAGAGATGGAATTCCTTTCCTCCGAACCGGTAGATCCCTTTGCCCTTCCGGATCACATGTATCACATACGAGTGCCTGACGGCGGGCCCGTACAAATGCCCGGCATCACAAATCTCCGAACCACAGTAATCAAGATTAAGACCCGATATCATTCCTATCGAGCCCGAATTGGCCAGATCTTCAAGTGCAGTGAAGTTCCATGATTTTGTATACCCTATTAGTCGTTTCCCCATAGTCATCCATACCTTCTTTCAAGGAAAAATTCTAACGAACTAGCTGCGAAAAATGAATGTTAATTTGGTGAAACGATATGTTCAAATGAGTGTTGTTCCAATCACCTTCACTCATTTTTACATATATGATATACCCAGGTCCTCCCCCTTATATGTCCGGAATTTAAGCCCTTCCTGTGTTGCTTTTACTCCTCCAATGTTTCCGCTGTCTCCCTCAGCAGATCAATGATCGGAAGCCTCTGCGGACATGCACCCTCGCACTGACCGCACTGGATACATACGGATGCGGGGCTCTCTCCAGCATTTTCTCTGTAGGAGTGTTTCGCCCTCTTCATATTGCCATATACCTTGTAAATATTCATAGCCTTAAATAGAGCGGGAATATTGATTTTCATCGGGCAGCCCGGCGTGCAGTACCGGCAGGCGGTGCACTCGATTTTATCAATTGCGTTAAGCGCCTCGCGAGCCTTATCGACCGCGCGGGACTCCGCCTCATCAAGCGGCACGAAGTTTTCCATAAAGGAAAGGTTGTCCGCCATCTGCTCCCTGTCCGACATGCCTGAGAGAACGACCATGACATTCGGCAGAGACGCGACAAACCGGATCGCCCACGATGCGGGAGAGGCTTTTTCATTTACTTCTGCAAATGCAGCCCTGACGCTCTCCGGCGGATCCGCCAGCGTGCCTCCCTTCACCGGCTCCATCACAATCACCGGTTTTCCGTGTTTCGTCGCGACTTCATAGCAGGCTCTGGACTGGACATCTTTATCCTCCCAATCGGCATAGTTGATCTGCAGCTGAACGAACTCCGCGTCCGGATGCTCCGTCAGCAGTTCGTCGAGGAAGTCCGCAGTGTCGTGGAAGGAGAAGCCCCAGTGCTTTACGATTCCCTCCTCTTTCAGCTGGCGGACATAATCCCAGAGACCATAGTTATTGTATTTTTCGACATTGCTCCTTCCCAGAGCATGCAGCAGATAGAAATCAAAATAGCCTGCCCCGGTGCGCTCGAGGCTGATCCGCAGCTCATCCTTGGCAGCCTGCTCATCCTTCGCGGCAAACTCCGATGCGTTGAGCTTCGTCGCAAGATAGTACGAATCTCTCGGGTATCTCTCAACGAGGGCTTTGCGGGTGGCTTCCTCAGAACCTTCATATACAAATGCGGTATCCACGTATTTGCCGCCCGCTTTCATGAAGGCGTCGACCATGTCCTTGGTCTGCTCTATGTCAATAATTTCCTTTTCCCCATCCGATATCCTGGGGAGACGCATCATACCAAATCCCAATTTTATACAATTATCAATCAGCTTTCCCATAGCAGCTCCTCTCTTTCCGATCTGCCTGTGAATCAGGACCGGCTCACTGCGGCTTCCGCCGGACAGAGCCCTGATCGTCACGCGGATGCAAGCGAAGCCAGTCACGTCTCCCGGACTTGTGCGAAGCCAGTCGCATCTCCCGGACTTGTGCGAAGCCCGCGGTCTCGCGAGGCAGACGAATCTAGTTCTTACTCCTTAAGTATAACATTTAAGCCACCGTTTGTATGCAGCAACACTGTGTTTCTACCGGGTGGGAATTACACTCAACCGTACTCCAAAGCGATATGCGCACCGGCTTTTTCCCTTCTGTTTGCCCCCGGCGGCGCGCATGAAAAATGGCCACCCAACTGGGTGGCCATCTCTCATCAAAAGGGGAAGGAGTTCCGTCTCCCGACGGATAACGAAAAAGAAAAAGTTGTTTGTCTCTGTGTCTATTTCCGAGTACTGTGTACCTCGTCCTGACAGTGTCTATAATAAGCTGAAAATGTGAACAAATTGTGCTCTTTTTCGAAAGTGTTTATAAAATTCAACTTAATAAACAATAAAATCGACCTACACAACACCCAACCGACGTATATTTCAGCCGGCTTATTCGAATCAACCTCCGTGCATCTAAGCCAGCTTATACAAACCTCCGTGCATTTCAGTCAACTCATTCGAATCAACCGCCGTACATCTCAGCCAGCTTATACAGAACATTTTTATTGCTCTCCCAGATTGCCGGGAACTCATAGATCGTGAGCGGGCAGGTCCCCTGCCCTGTCTCGACCGTCACCGCCGGTATCCCCGCAGTCCACATGAAATAATCGGAGCAGCCTCCCGCCAGATGCGTATTGTATTTTGCCGCAACTGCGGTCGCATAGCCGGTCATCTCGGAAAGCCCTGCGGCAAGGTCTCTGTCCGCATTGAGAAGCAGCTCGTCCTCCACCTCATAATTCCAGTAAATCATATTGCCGGCGGAATGATACGCGATAACGCACCTTGTCGGATTTTCGTGGGCCACCTTTAAAATCGCCTGAGTCTCCGGCTCGGAAGCCACACCGGTCCCCTTATAGCAGTCCGTTGACGGAACAGGAACACCGTCGCTGTACTCCGCCCATCCGGCGTCGAAGTTTTTGTTGAGATCGCAGCCGTGGGCATTTGCCTTAAAAGTGCGAAGGTACGTGTCAAGGTCGGCACTCGTCCTCCCGAGCAGAGTGTCGGATTCCCAACACCAGTGAACGATATCCCGGAGACTCTGAAGGCGTAGGGTCTCAAGACCTCCCATTGCGACCATCTCCCCGTCCGGATTGGCCATGGGCAGGATATGGATGCAGACGTTAGCGAAGAGGTCTCGGATCGAAGCCCCATTATATGTGCCGCCGCCCGCCGCGTTTTTAGCAAACTCCTCGATCTGGCGCATCGCAAGCAGCGTGTTTATATATTCGCGGCTGTGCATTGCGTAGTGGATCTCGATGTGGTTCTCACTTGCCTCATTTCCGAGAACGACCTCATAGATCGCGCGCTTATCTACGGACTCTCCGCACACCCTGACTTTAACGAGATCCGGGTAGCGCACTGTCAGGAAATACAGGTCTTTCGCGACCTCCTCGTAGGTGTAATCCACTGTGTCGGTGCCGACAATGTCTGTTCCGTCAAGGGGCATCTCCCCAAGATATGCGCTCATATCCTGCACACTTATGTCGTTCAGGGATTCGCGGGTCGGCATGGGCGTGGGTGTCGGGGTTGAGGTCGGCTTAGGGGAGGGTGTCGGAGTTTTTGTCACGTCCTTGGCCTGTTCCTCCTTCTGCATCGCATCTTCCGTCGTTGAAGGTGCCTCTGCTGATGACAGATCGGACATTCCGCTCATCTCGGCATCACCGTTAATACCGTCTTTCTGTCCTGTGCTCCCCTGTCCTTGGATCGCCTGTCCCTGGTTTCCCATTCCTGAGCTTCCCAGCCCCTGGTTTTCCTGCCCTTCACTTCCTGCAGGGCGAACACCTACAAGCCTTCCTGCCATGCGGCCGATGCCAAGACCAATCACGCCGAGGGCAAGAACCAGTAATATAGTGAGCAGGATCTTATTTCTCTTCTTTCTTTTTTTCACAGTACCTCCTATGATGGCTCTGATCTCGCTGTCTCTCCGACAGCCTCTCAGTCCGGATTATATCAACATGAATTATTGACAGTAAGTGCCGCGTATTCGACTCACGCTTCATCTATCTATTCCTTCTCGTGCATTTGTCTCGCAAGCCGGATGAAAAACCGCTAAATCTGCTGTATAGCATGAATCGCAGGGCAATTCTCATGGAAGTACTGTAAACATCGGAAGACCGGGTGTCAAGAAAGAATTTGATGTGGCTGCCACGACAATGAGACCTCGCGGCTTTGAGGATGCGACAGTTGGCAGGTATCCACAAGATAGTCTTGTCCAAATCGGCAGTCTCTTTTGTCAAATAAGTTTGTACGCAACTGCCTTTTTAAAAGTCAGCAGTCGAACTTGCTAAATAGTGCACATATGCAGTGCCATACGAGACTCAAATCATGTCCCATAAGCAGTCATTACAACTCACTTTTAACCAAGTCTGCTGCTAGTTCAATGAAATTTTCGGCCTGAAGGCAGTCACACATGCTGATTTTGATAATAGGTGATGGTAAGATGCTCTTGAATGAGATTTTGATCAGCAGTAGACAAAACGTGATTTCGCGGATAGCTACTGCCGTCTATTCAACCCGGGCAGTTGCGAAGCGCCGTTTCGACCTATGATGACTGCCCGCCATCATTCCTGCTTTCAGTTGAAAAAAGCTGATTTCATTGGTAGCGACTGCCCGCTTCTCAACTCGGGCAGTCTCGAAACGCCGTTTCGACCTAAGATGACTGAATGCCTTCATTCCTGCTTTCAGTTGATTATGGTCGATTTCATTGGTAGCGACTGCCCGCTTCTCAACCCGGGCAGTCTCGAAACGCCGTTTCGACCTAAAATGACTGATTGCCAGCATTCCTGCCTTTAGTCGATTGAAGTTGATTTCATTGTTGGCGACTGCCCGCCGAGCCCTCGTGCAGCCGAAACAGCGCGCATAAGACAAGCATGACTGCCGCCACATCTCAACAAAAAAGCAGCCGCAACTTCTATTGCGACCGCCCCTTGCTATCAGTTTATACATCACTCCAGCCAGAAGACCTGCTCAAGCAGCGGCTGAGCCCCTGTGATCGGATCCTTTTCCATGATAAGGATCCCCTTCATGCTCTCGTCCCAGCGCTTCACGACTTCGCTCTCCGCCTGAACTCTGGCTGCGTAGTCGATGCCCTTCTCACACTCATAGTATCCGAAAAGCTCATCCCCTGTCATCCAGATGCTGTAATGGCAGATGCCTGCCTC
>JAFRCB010000300.1 GCA_017404585.1 Lachnospiraceae bacterium | reverse complement strand
CTTGTTTTTTTCGGCCGGCTTCATACGCCCGTGCAGCATGGCTATGCTGTATTCGGGAAATACTTTTTTCAGGTTCCTTGAATAATCAATGACGTTCTCCACATCGAGGCCTTCGCTCTCTTCGATCATCGGACATATGATATAAGCCTGATGTCCTGCATCTACCTCTCTCTTTATGAATCTGTTGGCCTTTTCCCGCCAGCTGTTGTCTACGACACAGTTTTTTATGGGAAGTCTTCTGGCCGGCAGCTCGTCGATGATCGAGATATCGAGATCGCCGTAGTAAATAACACCAAGGGTCCTGGGAATCGGCGTTGCCGACATGACCATGCGATGCGGCGGAGAGAAGCCTCCTGCCAGAGCTTTTCTCTGGTCAACTCCGAACCTGTGCTGCTCGTCTGTGATGACCAGGGCGAGGTTGCTGTATTCCACAGATTCCTGTATAAGGGCGTGCGTGCCGATGATGATATTGGCTTCACCTGTCCTGATCTTTAGCTGTGCCTCGCGCTTTTCCTTAGCCTTAAGCGAACCTGAAAGGAGGATCGGTCTAAGCTTTTCATTTCCGGAATTCCGGCACATTTTCGCAAATTTTTCAAAGTGCTGTCTTGCGAGGACTTCCGTAGGCGCCATCAGAGCGCTCTGGTAACCGTTTTCCGCGCACATGACCATAGCCAGAAAAGCGATGATCGTCTTCCCGGATCCGACATCACCCTGTACGAGCCGAGACATGAGCTTCCTGCCTGCAAGATCATCTTCGATCTCCTGCCATACGCGCATCTGGGCATCAGTCAGCCGGTAGGGAAGGCTGTCAATGATATCCTCCGTCTGCCAGCAGCGTTTCATCGGATATCCGTTCGGAGTATCTCCCTCCGCCTCCTTCATCTTCCGAAGTGCCATTATGAAAAAGAAAAACTCATCGAACGCAATTCTTTTTCTTGCCGCAAAGAGTTCCTCCTCTCCGGAAGGGAAATGGACTGTCCGGGCAGCGAGGGATTCGTCCATAAGATCGTTCATTCTGCAGATCTGTTCGGGCAGGTACTCGGCTTCGGGACCGATCAGTGCAAATGCAGCCTTCACCGCTTTGGAGACTGTATTATTCGACAGGCCTTTGGTGAGTCCGTAGACCGGGTTCAGAGTCTTGAGTTTCTCACTGTACTGGGCGGGAGTGAAGATTTCCGGGTGTTCCATGATTTTAACGCCGCTTTTTTGCGACACATTCCCCCGGAAAACGTAGACACATCCACGCTTTAAGACCGTTCTTATGTAGGGGGCGTTGTACCAGGTGAGCCTTATCCTGCCCGTAGGATCATCGATCTCGGTCGTCGAGATCGTGACACGCCCGGTCGGGCGCACAACAACTGCCTTTGCTATTGTTCCCTGCACAGCGCACTTTGCTCCGACAATGACGCTGCCTGCGGGGCAGGGAGGCATATAGGCGTCATAATGGACCGGGTAATATCTGACAAGATCCTCACAGGTGAAGACGCCGAGTTTGTTGAACAGTTTTTCGGTTTTTGGTCCGATTCCCTTAATTTTTGTCAGTTCCATATAGCCATCCATAAAAATGAGGGGCTTAACGCAAAACGCGTAAGCCCCGTAATTGTTAAGTGCCTGACTTTCCGCCCGATACTGTGCGTCAAGTAGATGAGCTTTTTGATCCATGCGCGTAAGAATGCGCTTTATGACTTATTCGACTGAGAGTACGACATAGTAAATCGGCTGTCCGCCCGGATTCTCCTCGACATCAAGGTCCGGATACTTGTTGCGGATGATTTCTGCCAGCTCCTCACAGGCCTCTTCGTCATAGTCTTTACCGAAATAGAGAGAAATCAGCTCGGAGTCCTCATCGACAAGTTTATCCAGCATCTCCATGACGACACTCGGAACATCTCCGCCGACGGCGAGAATTCCGTCATCTCCGATACCCATGATATCGCCGGACGTTATTTCGATTCCGTCGATCTTTGTGTCACGGACAGCGTACGTAACCTCGCCTGACTTGACATTTGCTATCTCTTCCGTCATATACTCGACATTCTCCTCGGGCGATTTTTCCGGCACGAAGTTCACGACGGCCGTAATGCCCTGCGGAATGGTCTTTGTCGGGATAACGTGTACGTTACAGTCTTCTACCAGATCCCTTGCCTGATTGGCTGCAAGGATGACGTTCTTATTGTTCGGAAGAATGAAAACATTCTCTGCGTGCGCTTTTTCGATAGCTGCGAGCATATCCTCCGTGCTCGGGTTCATGGTCTGGCCGCCCTCGATGAGAACGTCGACGCCGAGTTCCCTGAATACATTAGAGAGTCCGTCACCGATCGTGACAGAGATAAATGCATTCTCCTTGCGCGGAGCTTCCTTTGCTGACTGCTCGGCCTCCTCTTTGGCCTTTATCTCAGCTTCACGTGCCGCGGCAACAACGCTCGCGTTGAACAGCTTCTCCTGATGCTCTTCGCGCATATTGTCTACCTTCATGCGGGTCAGCTGGCCGTACTCGAGACCTTTTTCAAATGCCTGACCCGGATGATTCGTGTGAACATGGACTTTGACCATACCGTCGCCGACGACGAACACGAGACTGTCACCGAGACCAAGGAGATAGGATTTCATGCTCTCCTCCTCATCCTCGGTAAACGCATCCTCGTTATCCAGCTTTACTATGAATTCCGTGCAGTAGCCGAATTCGATGTGATCCGTGCTGATCGGCTGCGGAGCAATATTCACATGCGTTTCAGGTGCTTCGAAATCAAGATCGATCTCGAGGCCGTTGAATGCGTCGAGAGCTCCGTGGAGAACGACCATGAGACCCTGACCGCCGGAGTCGACGACGCCGGCTTCTTTCAGGACCGGCAGAAGATCCGGCGTTCTGGCAAGGGCTTCGTCGCCTTCCCGAACGCAGGTCTCTAACATGGCTCCGAGGTCTTCCTTGTTCTCATAATCAGCAGCAGCCTGGGCAACCGCCTTGGCTACGGTGAGGATCGTACCCTCCTTCGGCTTCATGACTGCCTTGTAAGCTGTCTCAACAGCTTTCTGGAAAGAATCGGCGATCATGCTGCCGTCAATTTCCTTTGAATCCCGGATAGCTTTTGTGAAGCCGCGGAGGAGCTGAGAGAGAATGACGCCGGAGTTTCCGCGCGCGCCCAAAAGCATGCCGTGCGCGCTGCGGCTTGCCACGGTTGCAAGGTCCTCGTCCTCGGCGCGGTCGACCGCGTCCGCGCCGGAATACACCGTTGCGAGCATGTTGTCGCCGGTGTCGCCGTCGGGAATGGGAAATACGTTGAGATCGTTGACCGTTTTGCGGTAGCAGCCCAGATGGTCCGCGCCGCTCGAAATCATACCGGCGTAGAGCGCGCCGTTCAATGTTGTCGTCTGCATAAAAGCCTCCTCAGATGTGTTCGGGGATCGTTCGGGAAACG
>JAFRCB010000299.1 GCA_017404585.1 Lachnospiraceae bacterium | reverse complement strand
GCACAATTTTTCACCTTTGCAAAGTCTAAGCAATTTAAATATCAGGCTGTTTTTCTGATTTTCCGGCCCGCGCAGGTCAAAAAAGGCCGCCGCAGTGCGGCAGCCTCTGTCAAAAGCTTTTATTATTCAGTTTCATCAGGAATTACGACCTCTATGGAGAGCTCTCTCAGCTGCTTCTCATCGACTGTGCCCGGAGCTTTGATCATAAGATCGGATGCATCCTTTACCTTCGGGAATGCGATAACATCGCGGATCGAATCGGAGCCGGTAAAGATCATCGCCATTCGGTCGAGACCGTAGGCAAGTCCGGCATGGGGCGGTACACCGTACTTGAAAGCGGTGAGAAGGAAGCCGAACTGCTCCTCCGCTCTTTCTTTCGTGAAGCCGAGAACTTCGAACATCTTTTCCTGCACTTCATCGATATGGATACGAACACTTCCGCCGCCAAGCTCCGTGCCGTTGAGGACTATATCGTACGCTTCCGCGCGGACAGATCCCGGATCCTCATCCACATGCTCCCAATCTGAAAGGACCGGCATTGTGAACGGATGATGCATAGCCATATAGCGTCCCTCTTCATCCGACCACTCAAGGAGCGGGAATTCAGTGATCCATACAAATTTCAGTTCGCGCTCATCATAGAGACTCAGCTGCTTTCCGAGCTCGAGACGCAGCGCGCCGAGCGCAGCGCAGACGACCTTGTACTTGTCAGCCGCAAAGAGAAGAAGGTCACCGTTCTCACCGCCCATAGCGGCGATCAGATTCTTCATCCCCTCCTCCGTCATGAACTTGCCGAATGAGGACTTGACTTCACCGTTGTCCTTGATCGCGATATAGGCCATGCCCTTAGCACCGTAGGTCTTTGCGACTTCAGTCAGCTTGTCAATCTTCTTTCTGGCCATTCCGCCCTGTCCCTTGACATTGAGTCCGCGGACAAAACCGCCGGATGCAAGTGCCCCCGTGAACACGCCAAAGCCGCAGTTCTTCACAACATCGCCTACATCGATGATCGGCATTCCAAAGCGAAGGTCCGGTTTATCGGAACCATAGAGATCCATCGCCTGCTTCCACGGCATTTTCTCGATACCGTTCGCGACCACTTCCGCCGCAGCCTTCTCAGCAGCGACAGCGAGGGACTCATCCATGCCGAGGTCACGGTAGATTTTCGGCAGGCGGGCGAGAATAAAGGCTATCAGACGTGTATTGACATCCATAACGTCTTCCTGCTGTACGAAGGAGAGCTCCATATCGATCTGCGTGAATTCCGGCTGACGGTCTGCGCGGAGGTCCTCATCGCGGAAGCATCTTGCAATCTGATAGTAGCGGTCATAGCCGGAACACATGAGCAGCTGCTTGAAAATCTGCGGACTCTGGGGAAGAGCATAGAAGCATCCCGGATGGACACGGCTCGGTACGAGATAATCGCGGGCACCTTCCGGCGTACTGCCGATAAGGTCAGGCGTCTCGATGTCGAGGAAGCCCTCACCGTTCATGAATTCATGGACAAGCGCGACCAGGCGGCTCCTGAACATGATCTTCTTCTGGAGCTCCGGACGGCGGAGATCAAGATAGCGATAGCGGAGACGAAGGTCTTCTCTCGTGTCTATGCCGTCAAGTACGTGGAAAGGCGGTGTCTGCGATTCACTAAGGATGCGCAGAGAATCGCCCGCAACTTCCATTGTTCCTGTCTTAAGATTCGCATTTGCAGCGCCTTCTCTCTTTCTCACAGTCCCTGTGACCGCGATACAGTACTCACTGTGCAGAGTAGCCGCTTTCTCATTTCCTTCAAAGATGACCTGCATGATGCCGGTGCGGTCTCTCAGGTCGACAAAGACGATGCCGCCCTTATTACGGCTCTTTGCGACCCAGCCCATGAGAGTCACCTGTTTTCCGATCATATCCTCTGTGACCTCGCCGCATCTCGCTGTGCGTACGAGACCCTTCATTGATTCAGCCATTATATCCTCCAATCAGTCAGCGAAAAATTCTCTGATGTCTGTGTAACCTTCCTGCGTAAGCTGTTCTTTCTGGAATTTCTTATTCTTTTTCATAATAGAGATACCGACAGCCTTTCCGTTATCTCTCTCCTTCTGTGCTTCTGCAAATACATCCGCAAGCCGTTCCGCAGGCATCTTCTTTTCAATTAGGAATGCCACCTTTTCTTTTGCGTCCGGGACTTCAAATCCGCGCTCGAGAAGCAGCATTATGATGCGCTCGAAACCGATAGAAAAACCGACTGCCGGTGTGTCGTGACCTGTAAACTTGCCGATCATCTCATCATAGCGCCCGCCTCCGCCTACAGATCCGCCGAATTCATCCATCGCTATTTCAAAGATCGGGCCTGTGTAATAGCTCATTCCGCGGACCAGAGTCGGGTCGAACATGACTCTGAAATCAGCTGTCTTAACTTTATCAACGACAGAAATGATTTCCGGAAGCGGTGAGCCTTCCATGAGGACTGCAGGGTCGACGCTCTCGTCGAACTGTGCAAGGTATGCTGTCACCTTCTCCTCCGGATAGCTCTCGAGCAGCTCTGCTCTCACGCCGTCGAGGCCGATCTTATCCATCTTATCGAGAATAATGAAAACTTTGTCATAGTCCGCCGGTTCAAAACCTGCTTTCGAGGCCATGGCCTTCAGTATCTTTCTGTCATTGATGCGGATCGTGAAATTATGGAAATCAAGTTTCCCGAGAACTGTCGTCGTTGCAAGGATGAGTTCTATCTCTGCCAGGTAAGACGGATCGCCGAGAATATCGATATCACACTGAGTGAACTGGCGGAAACGGCCTCTCTGCGGACGATCTGCACGCCATACACTGCCGATCTGAAGAGCCTTGAACGGAGCAGGCAGGTCATTCATGTGATTTGCATAATATCTTGAAAGCGGAAGTGTCAGATCATAACGCAGACCGCTGTCTGTAACGTTTTCCTCTGTTGTAGCTTTGGAGAGATCAAGTTTCTCGCCGCGCTTCAGGATCTTGAAGATCAGCTTTTCATTCTCACCGCCCTGCTTTGAGAGCAGGTTCCCGATGTGCTCGACTGCCGGTGTCTCAATTGATGAGAAACCGAATTCCGCATAGGTCTTGCGGATCAGCTCCGTGACATACATACGGACTGCCATCTCGGACGGAAGGATATCTTTCATGCCGTTGACCGGCTTTTTCTTAAGTGCCATAGTTGCTCCTCTTTCTTTATGTACTCTTGCTCTGCCCGCCTTCCGGGGACATTTCCGCGTGTCTGGCAGAAGGCTTCCATCTTGCATACCGCACGTAATGTCTCCTGTTCCTGACCGCAAGCTCCGGACACAGTTCCTCATCCGAATCGGGGATATCGACTTTATAGGAAGTCCCGACTCTGTGTACGACCCGCTCAAAGGCTAAAAATACCCGGAGATCAAAACAGCTTATATCCTCGATCATCAGAGCCATTGCCTCCTCCTCGGAGAAACGGCTCCTGTACGGCCGGTCCGAAGTAAGGGCTGCATACACGTCGCACACGCGGATAATTCTTGCTCCCATGGGAATGTTGTCGCCGGACAGTCCATCCGGATAACCGGAACCGTCATAATTCTCATGGTGATGGCGGATAATTCTGCACACGTCCTCTCCCATCCCATAACTCTTAAGGGTCTGGGAAGAGATTACCGGGTGCATGCGCACATACTTCATCTCCTCGACGACGAGCGGACTCCCCGGCCTTATGTCCGCATACAGATAGTTGGCAAGCCGCAGCTTTCCTATATCGTGGAGAAGACCGGCGATTGCTACGTGTTCTTCCGCCTCTTCGGGCACGTTAAGCTCCCTTGCGACTTCACGCGCAAGGCGGCTCACATAAATACCGTGTGCAATTTCCTCTGTGAGATTATAATCTACGATTCTACCCATAGTTTTCCACGCTAATAAGAACTGTAGTGCCGCGGGCATCCAGTTTTAAATCATACCATCTGAACGATTTAATGTAAAGTGTGGATACTTTTTTAGCAGGGAGAGACCTGCGCTTTTCGATGAAGATGATGTTTGCTCCGGCTTCCGGAACTCAAGCGCAGCCAGGCTGCTCATGCAATTCGCTGCCGGCAGCAAAGAATCCATCTTCGTGAATAAAGCATTGCCGGGCTGAATTAGTCGGCTTCCATTCGGGCAAGGTAGGTCTTGACATCCTTGGGGTTGATGATTCTCTCGATAAGCCCGTCCGGTGATACGGTCTTGGACGATGCTCCCGCTCCGAAAGCGCGTATTTCCTGCTTTTCCTCCATGATGAGAATATTATAGAGACATTCCTTACCGGGCTTCGCAAAGCCGGTGTTCTCCAGCCCGCCTTTCATATTCTTCTGTCGGTAGAGGTAATAGGGGAACATGCCCATTCGCTCCGCGTATGCGTAAGCCATATTGATGATCGACTCGGAATTGACGAACTGAAGACCGGCATAGCGGCTCATATCCTCTATCTCACCGGCCCTGTGCGCCTCCTTCAAGGCTTTCGTGAGTCTTGAAGCCCGCTTGACCGCGAGTGAGTGAATGGTAAGAGAGTCCGGATCCAGCTTTTCTATCTCTTTTAATGTATGCTCAACATCAGAAGGCTCCTCCCCCGGCAGACCGAGAATGATATCCATGTTGATATTGTCGAACCCAACTTCCCTGGCAAGAGCAAAAGCCCGTATCGTATCCTCGACTGTATGGTGTCTCCCAATGAGGTCCAGAGTCCTCTGATTCATTGTCTGCGGATTGACGGAAATCCGGTTGATCCCATGGGCTTTCAGGACTTCGAGCTTCTCCCTCGTTATTGAATCCGGACGCCCTGCCTCAACGGTGCGCTCGGCACAATTTGCAAGATCATATGTGTTTTCGGCCGCAGTTAGCAGGCGGTCAAGCTGCCCCGCAGTAAGGGACGTCGGAGTGCCCCCGCCGACATAGAAAGTGACAGGCGCCGGATATTTCTTCTCCGGCGGACAATACTTCCGTCGCGGCTCTTTCACAGGTTTCTTCGGACCCCGATCGGGCAGCAGCACAATTTCCGGAAGCTCCTTGCAGTGGACATTCGTATAAAGTTCTTTTTCAACTGCGTCGAGGTACTCGTCCATTCGATCCTGCCACAGAGACACCGGTGAGGCTGAGAATGTGCAGTAGAGGCAGATCGACGGACAGAACGGAACATGCAGATAAAGGCTCATGCTGTCCCCGCCCGTCGGAACTCCCTGAAGCAGCCGCATTTCATTTTTAGCCACCTTAAGGGCAAGCTCGGCTTTGGTCCGCGAGACGAGATACGTCTCCATCATACTGTCGATAATGCGCCCATCCGTCAAGCCCTCTTCCAGCATTTTCATCGGAATCTTGGTCGGACGGATGCCTGAAAGCGTCCCCCAGGGCAGCTCATGACCCGTATAATCGCAGAGAGTCCGATAGAGAGAGCGCTTCAGTCCGTCCTTAGTCTCTTTTCTGTCCTCATAGTCAGGGATGGTGACAAAAAACTCAAGGTCTTTAGGCAGTCTGCACTTATCCGTCTCATCCTCCGTATATATACTGACATCATCGTCCGGAAAGAACGCCTTCACGAGCGAGTGCATATCATACATAAAGTCATTTCTGCTCAGTCTTACACCGACCTTCATAGATCCTCCAGCTCTTCATTATGCAAATCCTTTAATTTTCTTTTCATACCCGATCGTAGTGCTCCTGTTGTGGCCGCAAAGCACAGTGACATCGTCCGGCAGTTCGGTGAGCAGACGGGTGAGCGACGTCACCATATCCCTGTCATTTCCCGTTGGCAGATCGGTTCTTCCGTAGCTCCTGAAAAACAGAGTATCACCGGCGAAGAGGACGCCCTGATCTT
>JAFRCB010000298.1 GCA_017404585.1 Lachnospiraceae bacterium | reverse complement strand
CTTTCGGGGACACCGCTCACATCAATGTCTGCCACTTTTTCAAGCTCGCTGCCCTTGCCCTCGAGCACATTGCCGTCAGCGTCCAGGAATTTGACACCGAGGGCGCTTGCAAATCCCATTCCGCCGTCATTTGTAGCTGAACCCCCGATAGCGATGGAAATGTCCGTGTGACCTGCACCCACGGCTGCCAGGACAAGCTCGCCGGTCCCATAAGTCGTTGTGTTCAGCGGGTTGCGGAGCTCTTCGGGTACCATCGGAAGGCCGGAGGCCTGAGCCATTTCGAGGACAGCCTTATCCTTGTCGATAATTCCGTAATATGCCTTCACTTCTTCCATCAGCGGTCCGTGGACTGTCGCATAGGCTTTCTTGCCGTTGGCAGCAAGGACGACCGCGTCCGTTGTGCCCTCGCCGCCGTCGGCGACAGGAACGCCGATCGTCTCGCAGGGACCGAATACTTCGTGAGCGGCTTTTGTCAGAAGCTCTACCGTTTCGTCACTGGAGAGGGTTCCCTTGAAGGAATCAGATGCAAATACCAGTTTCATGAGATTCTCCTTTCATGATGAGTTAATACTTAGTTGTCTGTCGTGTGTTTGTTCTCTCTTTACCTGTCTTAATGATAGATGAATATCCTTTGATAGCCAACGTGCGAGGACATGAAAAACGGGCTTTGTTTTGTGCCATTGACACAAAACGTTTGTTTAGCGAAATCAGCAGGCCAAGATGCCTGAATCGTTCTTGCGATGCGAAGATGGTTTTTGAACACGATAACATGCAGCAAATAAAAGACCTCCCGAAATCAAATGATTTGATTTTTCGGGAGGTCATTATTTTTTGGATTAAAGATTGGATTTTTGCCCGGTTTGCAGGGGGCAAATGTTCATTTTATCAAGTAAATCATTTACAGAAGGCTCAGATACAGCAGGATCAGGAAAGTTCTGTCCGACGAGTTCCGGAGCGGATCAATGTCCAGCATGTTTTTTAGTTTGTTATACCGGTATAACATCGTATTTTTATGTACAAATAGCAATTTTGCGGCTTCCGTCAGATTGAAATTGGTCTCGATCAGAGCTCTCGTCGTATCGGAAAACTGGATTCGTTCCTCTCCCCGGATCTGGTTATTGTACTGATAGAACACACGATGAAGTTCCTCTTTCGGAATGACAGAGTAGAAGTATTCGGAGGCATGATCAAAGAAGAAATGAATTCTGTCATCTCCGGTCTCTTTTGTTTTCTTTCGGTATTTCTTTTCGAGCCACCTCGCGTGGTGATAGCTGTGGATGTATTGCGAGAAGGCCTTCTGCGGTGTCCCCACATAAAAGGAGGCATCTACATCTCCGCGGTCCAGACGATCCAATGTGTTTGTCATGTAGGAGAGGATATCGTCCCGGAGATGATAATTTCTGCTGCTATTTTCCCGCAGGGTCCGGAAGACCAGGACATGCCTGTCATCAAGGATGGTGCTGAGGTCCTGGACCCAATGCCCTCTGTTGGCTCTTATAGCTTCAAGAATGCGGTCCGGCGGGGTATCGTCGTTAATCCGGCACAGAATCGGGACACGCAGAAGAGATTCGTCGTAACCGAGAAGCTGGGCAGCCGCGCGAAGTTCTGCCGGGTCGGCATCATCGACTCTGAGCAGGAGCTGAAAGAAGCTCTCTTTTCTTCCCTGACGCAGCAGTATGTTCTCCTGCTGTTTTTCATATTTCAGCATGGCTTCGATTGCCAGCCGCGTCACCATGGCGACTTCCCGGATATGAGAGGGGCTTCCCGTGACACCGACGACACCTTCTTTTTTTCCGTTTACAATGATCGCCATGTTGATGCCGGGCAGAACGCCGGGGTAGAGTTTGTCATCATCTACGACAACAATGTCTTCTTTGCCCCGGACGATCCGGTCCGCCGCCTCGTGATAGGTCCCGATGCGATCTTTGCTGCGGCTTGCGATGATGACGCCGGACTCATCCATGATATTGATGTTGTACTCTGTGTAGTCAGTAATCTGGTCGATGAATTTCTGCGCCATTTCAGGTCTTATCATGGTATGTCCTCCGGCGGTTACACTTTTTTGTCGAGATAGGTCTGCCGCATGTACATGCCGACGGGGAAGATCTCGAGCGTCGGATCGGCTTTTCTGACCTCATCAACTAAGTTTTCGCTGCAGGTCGAGCAGAGGAGGGGGAGTCCGCTGATTTTGCTGATGCGTTTTGCAAATGCAGCCCCCTCGAGAACGTCCTCTGCCGTCGTCTCTCGAATGAAGTGGCTGTTCGAGATGATGCCCGACATGACGAGGCCGGTCGAGTACTGAATTGCTTCTATCTCGGCGAGGACTTTTTCGGGGGTGTCGGTGCCGGGGCGGTTTTTATTTGCAATATACAGCATGCGATAGTCAGCCCCGAAGTGCTTTCTGAACTGATTCAGGATCATGGCGCCGGTGTTATTGCCGCCGGTGTCCATGATGACGTGGCAGTCGGGATCCTGCACCGGGGCGAGAATAGCCGGGTCGAGGGTCTGGAGCTCGGAGCCGTTCTGCCCGTGGTAGGGGTCGGAATAGACGCGGATGCCCGCCTCGCCCATGGTCTCTGTGAGCTCGCGGCTGCGGAAATACGGGTTTTCGACGTCCAGGTCGCACAGCGCGATATTCTTCACGTTCGGGTGCCCTTCGCCCCGCATTGCGGCGAGGGCGTAGGCCAGGGAGACGGAGACCTCAGTCTTTCCGCTTCCAAAGTGGCCGGTGATGATGATGATTCGGGGGCCTTGGGCCATATCTTCTAAGAATTGATTCATATAAAACTCCGTTCTGCCGCCTTCGGATGGCGGCGCGGGGACGGTTCTTTTCACGTGGATTTTTCCACGTGAAAAGAACCGTCCCTGATTCACTTTTTATTGAGCAGATAGCCGATGACGCCGCCGACCAGTCCGCCCACGATGTGGGCTGTGTTGGAAATGTTGTCAGACAGCACGACACCTTCGTAGATCTGCTGTCCGATGAAAATGACGGCGACAAGGATGAATGTCAGCGGGATCTCGCCCTCTCTGAACCCGGTGAAGGAGGCGAGGACGATGAATGCAAATACGACTCCGCTTGCGCCGCACAGCCCGGAATTCCAGAAGAAGACGTAATTCACGAGACCGGTCACGAGAGCAGTGATGCAAATGATCTCCATCAGCGTTTTTGACCCGTATTTCTCCTCGAGCATTGGACCGAGCAGAAGGATATAGGATGCGTTGCCGATGAAGTGGGACCATCCGGCGTGTCCGAGCACGTGGGTGAAGAGCCTCAGGTATGTCAGCGGATTAAGGAGCGACGAGTGATAGGTCATGAAAAGGAGCTGTGTGCTCCTGCCGCTGGTCAGGTAACCGATGATCATCGTGGCGAAACAGATGAGAATGAAGGTCAGGGCGACCGGGGCGTTGTAAGATATTTTAAGCTTTTTCTTCATGTGTGCCTCCATGGACGGCATTCGGTCTGGAATTATGTCAGTTAGCGCTGACCCGAATCCCGCGCCAAGTCTCGCGGGCGAGACTTGAATATGTGTTAACCGATATTGTACTCCTTGGAGGCGTATGTTGCAAATGGGGAGTCAGGGACGGTTCTTTTCCCGTGGAAAAACCCACGTGAAAAGAACCG
>JAFRCB010000297.1 GCA_017404585.1 Lachnospiraceae bacterium | reverse complement strand
GGGATAAGTGCGCCCTCCCACGCGGAGGGTTTTTTCCTGCATGCCTTTTTGATCCGCGGCAGGAAAAATAAAGGAGGCACAACATGAAAAGAAGAATTGCGGTATTGTTACTCAGTGCAGCCCTGATCGGCACACTCATCGGATGCGGAACTACAGCCGGTCCCGCTGTACCCGCAGGGGAGACTGCGGACACAGAAGAGTCTGCAAATGATGAGGCAGAGGAATCTGCTGAAGAGTCTTTGGAAGATGGGGATGAGTCCGACGGAAATGAGGATGAGAGCGGAGCAGCAGCTGAAGAGGACGATGAGAATTACGAGACGGGCGACGCGTCCCTCGATGATCCGGGCAATCAGGATGAGATCGGAGAGAACGAGATCCTCGTTGTGAGCTTCGGCACGAGCTTCAATGACAGCAGAAGACTTACGATCGGCGGCATCGAGAATGCAATCCGCGAAGCGTTCCCGGACTGGTCTGTCCGCAGGGCTTTCACGAGCCAGATTATTATCGACCATGTGAATAAGCGCGACGGCGTCAAGATCGACAATGTGAAAGAAGCTCTTGACCGGGCTGTGGACAATGGAGTAAAGAATCTGGTCGTGCAGCCGACACACCTCATGGCGGGATTAGAGTACCATGATCTTGAGGAGGAGGTCATGTCGTACGCGGATGCATTTGAAAGCATCACCATGGGTGAGAACCTTCTCGCGGAGGACGGTGATTTCGAGAAAGTAGCCCAAATCATCACAGCGCGGACAGCGGAATATGATGACGGCGAGACTGCGATCTGCTTCATGGGCCACGGAACAGAGGCAGAATCCAATGCTGTATATGCCAAAATGCAGGAAGTTCTCACAGCCGACGGCTTCGAACATTATTATGTGGGAACTGTCGAGGCGACTCCGTCTCTCGAAGAAGTAATGGCGGCTGTCGGCGAGGGTCAGTACAAGAGGGTAGTCCTCATGCCGCTCATGGTCGTCGCGGGTGATCACGCAAATAACGATATGGCCGGCGATGAGGAAGACTCCTGGAAGAGCCAGTTCGAAGCAAAAGGCTACACTGTTGAGTGCGTTCTTGAGGGCCTCGGACAGATTCCGGATAGTCAGAAGCTGTACGTGGAGCATTTGCAGAAGAGTGCAGAAACAGTCATTTCTGAATAATTTGCCTGACTGCAGGTACATATGCGCGGGAGTCGGACCGGCGGTCGTTGACATCCCGGAACCGGCTCTGCGCGATTGCTTATTGAATATTATTCAGCCATAAAGGATAAACTGAGCAGACCAGGGAGATATATAATGAAAAACAGATTGACTGCAATACTGATGGCGGCCTTTGTGGCAACAGGCACCCTTGCAGGCTGCGGCAGCAGTGCGGACGGTGCTGCTGCACAGAGCCCGGCTGCAAACGAGAGCTCCGCAGCGATTTCTGAGGACGAGAGCTCCGTGGAAATAGCGGCGGCTTCCGCAGAAGCTGAATCAGCGGGCAGTGTGAAAGAAACGGACAGCACGAAGAGGACTGCAGAAATGGAAAGTGAAAAGAATACCGGAGGCACAGACTCAAGGATCGCGGACGCCTCCGAGATGACCGAGGTGGAGACCGTGGTCGAAGACTGGATGGTGCCGGTCGGGGTCGACAGCCTCGTGGAAGGGATTTATCCCGTGACCGTGGCTTCGAGCTCATCCATGTTCAGTATCGAATCCGCCGAACTCACTGTAGAAGAAGATCACATGTATGCCGCGCTGACTATGAAAGGCACGGGCTATCTTTACCTCTTTATGGGAACGCCCGAGGAGGCGGTGAATGCCGGTGAGAAGGAGTACCTGCCATTTGCAGAAAACGCAGAGGGAGTCCACACATTCACGATCCCGGTTGAAGCACTTGACAAAGGCATCGACTGTGCCGCTTTCAGCAAGCGCAAGGAGAAGTGGTACGCAAGAACTCTGGTGGTAAGATCGGATTCTCTTCCGATGTCTGCATGGCAGGAAGGTGCGCTGACTACGCCAGCGGACCTCGGACTTGCTGACGGCGAGTATTCGGTAAATGTAACGCTCTCGGGCGGCTCCGGCAGGGCTTCGGTCCAGTCGCCGGCAACTCTCAAAGTGGAGGGAGATTCTGCGACCGCAACGATTATCTGGGGCTCTTCGAACTATGACTATATGATCGTCGACGGAACAAGATATGATCCGATCACTCTCGAGGGCGGATCGACGTTCGAGATACCTGTCACCGTTTTCGACAGACCGATGCAGGTCACTGCCGACACTACAGCGATGAGTAAGCCTTATGAGATTGAATACACACTTACATTTGATTCAAAGACAATTAAATAAAGTGAGATGGACAGCTGCCGCAGTGTTTGCGGCAGTTTGTCTTACTGCATGCGGAGGGCAGGATAGTGCCGGCAGCCCAAAGAACGAAGCAGGGCAGAGCCTGGAAGATGCAGGTAACCAAGGAACCGATTCCGGAGTGAGCACCGATGAGAGGGATGCGCAGAGCGCTTCCAACCAGAGCGCCCCGGAAAATGCTCTGATCTGGGCTGATATGAAACCGGACCGCAGCATGGAGCTTGTCTACGCGGACCAGTTCTCGGTGGACTACTATGGAGAAGCCTGTGAGCTCGTCACGATCGAGGGCACAGGGCAATATCTGGTCATCGAGGAAGGCTATGACGTGCCGTCCGGGCTCCCGGATGATGTGACTGTGATCCGAAAGCCTCTTACAAATGTGTATCTGGCGGCCTCCTCGGCCATGGATTTCATGGATGCGCTGGAGACTATCCCCTGCGTGACAATGACTAGCACAAAGAGCGAGGACTGGAGCATTGCTTCGGCAGCGGAAGCCCTCGACAGCGGGGATATGGTTTATGTCGGCAAGTACAGCGCGCCCGACTACGAAGCCCTGCGTATGGAGGAGTGCTCTCTCGCAATTGAGTCGACCATGATCTACCACACGCCGGAGGTGAAGGAGAAAATCGAGTCCCTGGGAATCCCGGTCATGGTCGAGCACTCAAGTTATGAGTCTCATCCGATCGGCCGCACGGAGTGGATCCGCCTCTATGGTCTTCTTTTTGATCGTGAGGACGAGGCGGAGAGATTTTTCGATGAGCAGAGAAAGCTCGCGGAGGATGTGATAAAGGAGAGTTCAGGAGCGCAGGGTGGCAAGACCGTCGGGTTTTTCTACATTACCTCTGCCGGTCTTGCAAATGTCCGAAAGTCCGGAGACTATGTCGCTCGTATGATCTGCCTTGCCGGAGGAACCTACGTGCCGGAGCTTCCCGGCATGGAGTCAGAGAACGCTCTTTCCACCATGAATATGCAAATGGAGGATTTTTACGCCGGGTGCGTAGATGCAGACATATTGATTTATAATTCATCTATTGACGGCGAGATCGGGACAGTGGATGATCTTCTTCAAAAGAGCCCTCTTTTTGCGGACTTTAAGGCCCTAAAAAGTTGCAATGTATGGTGCGCGGAGCAGGATATGTTTCAGCACACGACAAGTTCCGCAGAAATGATACGTGAGATAAGACTCGTTATCACTGGCGAGGCGGGTGATGACCTTAAATACCTGCACAGAGTCGGCACATGAAGGAGGCAATTATCTTCCTGGACGGTCTCTTATTCGTACAGTCGGGAACGGTCATTAAGGGGAGAACGGGCAGGGCAGAGGCTCATGATCGGTGTATAAGATATGAGAGAAAATAAAAGGATACTGACAAGTTTTATATTGCTCGCAGCTATGCTTGTTCTTCTGTTTACCCTCAATATCGCGTGTGGCAGCAGGACAGTGGCCATTTCCGATATTCCGGCTATTTTGATCAAAAGCAGAGGCGGCACAGCTCACAGCATCATCTGGAGCATACGTCTTCCGAGGATCATGATTGCAATGATACTCGGAGGAGCTCTGGCAGTGTCCGGTTTTCTGCTCCAGACGTTCTTTAACAATCCGATTGCGGGGCCGTTTATTCTGGGAATCTCATCGGGGTCCAAGCTCGCTGTCGCGCTTGTCATGATTTTTTCACTCGGGGCAGGGCTGCATCCGGGATCATTTGCCATGGTCCTTGCGGCTTTTGCAGGAGCGATGGCAGTCACCGGTTTTATTCTTGCAGCGTCACAGCAGGTCCATCGCATGAGTGTGCTGATCATATGCGGAGTTATGGTGGGCTACATATGCTCAGCGATAACGGAGATTGTCGTTACCTTCGCGGATGATTCCAACATCGTTAATCTTCACAACTGGTCTCTGGGAACTTTCTCCGGATCGACATGGAACGATGTCGCATCGGCAGGTGCTGTTGTCGCCCTTGCGGTCATGGCTGCATTTTTGCTCTCCAAACCGATCGGAGCCTATCAGCTCGGTGAATCTGCTGCGGGCAGTCTCGGAGTCAATGTGCTCCGTCTTCGGATTGCAGTGATTCTGCTGTCGAGTGTGCTGTCTGCGGTGGTGACTGCATTTGCAGGACCTGTCTCTTTTGTAGGAGTTGCGGTGCCCCACCTTATCAGAAATCTCATGAAGACACAGAGACCGATTGTCATGATACCCGCATGTTTTCTCGGCGGAGCGGTATTCTGCCTCTTTTCGGATCTTATCGCGAGGACTCTTTTTGCGCCGACTGAGCTGAGCATCAGTACGGTGACGGCCGTTTTCGGAGCTCCGTGCGTTATCTGGATCATGATGACACGGAACAGGCAATGAGAAAAAGGATGATGACTCATGAATGAAAAAGTAATCCTGTCCGCGCGCGATCTCAGCGCGGGCTATGGCAGTAAGATCGTGCTGTCGGATATCAGTTTTGACCTCGCGGAGGGGCAGATCATATCTCTGATCGGCCCGAACGGATCCGGCAAGTCGACCCTTCTTAAGACCCTGATGGGTGATCTTCCGCCTCTTAAAGGGTCCGTGTTCCTGGACGACCGGGACCTGAGTGCTCTTTCCCGGAGTGAGGTCGCGAAAATTATGGCCGTCATGATGACCGGGAACATCAGGCCGGAGTGGATGACCTGCCGGGAGATGGCGGCATCCGGCAGATATCCCTATACCGGGCTTCTGGGAAAGCTTGGAAAAAAAGATTCTGAAGCAGTTGATGAGGCGATGGAACTGACCGGTACAAGTGATCTGGCCTCTCTGTATATAACGGAGATCAGCGACGGCCAGAGGCAGCGGGTCCTTCTGGCCAAAGCAATCTGTCAGGAACCAAGGATACTTATCCTCGATGAGCC
>JAFRCB010000296.1 GCA_017404585.1 Lachnospiraceae bacterium | reverse complement strand
CAGCAGTTCAAGCGATGAGCGCAGCGCGATGAGGTCGCGCGGATTGGCGCTCTTGTAGCTTATTCGAGCTGCAAGGCGCTCGAGATCGTAGACCGGATTCAGGTATTCGCGGATCTCGGCGCAGGTGATCTCATTTGCACTCAGTGCTTCAATCGCGTCGTAGCGGTCGTTGATCGCGTCCGCGTTAATAAGCGGCTGTTCGATCCATGTGCGGAGCATACGGGCTCCCATGGCGGTCTTCGTCTTATCGAGCACCCAAAACAGAGACCCCCGCTTTTCCTTTTCGCGCAGCGTCTCAATAAGCTCGAGATTTCGCATTGCGGCCCCGTCGACGATCATGAATTCTTCCGTGTGATAGGGCTGAATTCTTGATATATGCGCAAGGTCGTTTTTCTGTGTCTCGAAGAGGTAGGTAAGCAGAGCACCGGCGGCGTTCATGCCGCACGTGAACTCCCCGATACCGAGGCCTTCCAGTGTGGCCACATGGAAGTGGTCGAGAAGGGTCTTTTTGCAGACTGTATCACCGAAATATCTTGGGTCCATCGGTGAGATCATGATGCCGAGACGGCCTCGTAAATCTTCAATATCGAGACCGGACATCATCAGGGCTTCGCTGCAAATGATCTCTGACGGAGACAGTTTGTATATCTCATCCGTCAGCTTGCGAATGCTGTCCACCTCGGTCAGCATAAAATCGCCTGTCGTGACGTCAGCGCAGGCGATGCCGAACCGGTCCTCGGTGCAGACAATGCTCATGAGATAATTGTTCCGGCTTTCACTGCCGGCATCTATTTCGAGATTTGTCCCGGGCGTGACTACGCGGGTCACTTCCCTCTTCACCAGACCCTTTGCCAGCTTCGGGTCCTCGACCTGGTCGCAGATCGCAACTTTCTGGCCCTTCTTTATAAGTCTGCTCACGTATACGTCGAGGGCGTGATGCGGAACGCCGCACATTGGCGCCCGCTCCGGCAGACCGCATTCTTTTCCTGTCAATGTGAGTTCCAGCAGTCTTGACACGTGGACCGCGTCGTCGAAGAACATCTCATAGAAGTCTCCCACACGGTACATGAGGACGCAGTCCTTATACTGCTCCTTCATCTTCACGTATTCCTGCATCATTGGTGATAGTGCCATGCGTTTACCTTCCTTAAACGTAAAAACTGGTTCCGAAGTATCAGCCATAGTCCTATATTATACCGCTATATTGTTTGTCTGTCATTTGGCAATTTATGTTTTTTTACGTATACCTGCTGACTGAACTGTTATTGCTTATCCGGCAATATTTCTGGCTAACGTGCAAAAGACAGTGCAATGTTTCTGTTCATTATAGGAACTAGAAACTGCACTGTCAAAACGATATCATTTGATATTGATTAAACTTTGTGATATGTCATCACCTCTATAGGGTGATGATAACAAGCCAGTCTCATTGGCGTGTGTCAATCAGAAACAGGTTCTCCGAAATAATAAAATCCTCTGCACTCTGCAAGGCGGACCGGCACGATTTTGCCGATCATGGAAGCATCGCCGGGAAGATGTACAACAATGTTATGCTCTATGCGACCGGTTACAAGTCCGGGCTCACGGTTCACATCCTCGACGAGTACATCCATTACTTTTCCGGTGAAGCGTGCGCACCTTTCTTCCGCTGTGACCTTGACCTCTTTTAGTAGACGGTTGAACCGCTCCTTGACGATTTCTTCCGGAACCTGGTTTTCCATTTCGGCAGCGGGTGTACCCCTCCGTTTTGAATAGATGAAAGTAAAGGCGCTGTCAAAGCCGACCTCTCGCACAAGGGACAGTGTGTCTTCGAAATCCTCTTCTGTCTCCCCGGGGAAGCCGACGATGATATCTGTCGTAAAAGAAATATCTGGGATGGCTTCTCGTAGTTTTCTTACGATTTCCATGTATCTTGCCCTGTCATAATGGCGGTTCATTTTTGTCAAAATTATATCACTTCCCGACTGGACCGGAAGATGCATGTGGTGGCAGATAACCGGATTTTGCGCTATGACTTCGATGAGTTCGTCAGAAAGGTCCTTCGGATGGGAAGTCATGAATCGAAGGCGCCGCAGACCTTCAATTTTACATACTTCACGGAGGAGTTCGGCAAACGACATCTTCTCCGGGAGTGTCTTTCCATATGAGTTCACATTTTGCCCGAGAAGCATAATCTCAACACATCCGTCCGCGACCAGGCGACGAACTTCATCCAGAATCTCATCAGGTGTCCGGCTAATTTCCCGTCCTCTGACGTAGGGAACAATACAGTAGCTGCAGAAGTTGTTGCAGCCGTACATGATATTGACACCTGATTTAAAAAAATGTTTACGTTTGACTGGCAGACTTTCCGGGAAGACCTTGGTCTCCTGACGGATGTCGATGACTCGCTTATCCTCATTCAGGGTTCTGACGAGGAGTTCCGGAAATGCATATAAATTGTGAGTTCCGAAAATTAGTTTGACAAACGGGTAGCTCTTCTTAATTTTCGCGACGATATGATCTTCCTGCATCATGCAGCCACACAGGCCGATGATCATATCCGGGCGTTTTTTTCTGACGGCGTTAAGGTGGCCGAGTCGCCCGTAGACATGCTGATCTGCGTTATCTCGGACCGTGCAGGTATTGTAGATGACCAGATCCGCTTCATCTTCATTTTCGGTATCCTTAAATCCCGCTGCATCAAGGATACCACGGAGTTTTTCGGAGTCGCGGGCATTCATCTGACAGCCGAATGTTTCGATATGCGAGATAAGTGGCCTTCCGATGTTTTTTGAGATTTTTTCAACTAATATCCTGGCTTCTTCAATGAATTCCAACTGTCTGGACGCCGCTTCCTTCTGTGCCTCTTCGTTCTTTATATTGCAATTTCCCATAATACTCTCCCAACATAAACAGTAAGACAATATTATAGCACCTGCTTTAAATTTGGCAAATAAAATTTCAATCCACGCACCCATGCGGGGTGCGACGGTCATCCGGCGCAGCAGCGCCGGCGCCGGGATGTAAATAATAACGAGAGCCTCGCAGGCTCTCGTTTATGATTTGGTGTTACCATAATGTATGCATATCCTGGAATATGTTCGTGTTCGGCTGCAATCCATCTGTCTTCGCGAGAAAATCATCGTCGATCCGACTGAGAAATCAAAATATTCACTTATCTCAGATTTTTTCGAGGTAGTCCAGGAGATAGAATTCCTCCTTGGGATTTGCCAGGAAAATCGTACCGAACTCCCTGCCTTCCACGAGCTTGTGAATAATGTGGAAGTCCGAAGCATTGGCGATGATCATGTCGCAGCCGGCCGATGTAGCAATATCCGCAGCGATGAGCTTTGTGTTCATGCCGCCGCTGCCAAAACGGCTTCCCGTAGATCCTTTGCCCATATTCATGAAGGTCTCATCCAGCTTCTCAACGACGGGGATGAATTTTGCGTCCTTGCAGGTCCTCGGGTCATCAGAGTAGAGACCGTCGATATCGGACATGAGCAGCAGAAGGTCCGCGCCGATCAGAGCGGCGACGACTGCTGAAAGCCGGTCATTATCACCGAACTCGATTTCAGCAGTGGAAATTGTGTCATTTTCGTTTACGATCGGGATGACTCCCATGGCGAGCAGCTGCTCGAATGTGTTGCGGGCATGTCTCCTGCTCTCGGTGTCTGTAAAGGTATCCTTGGTCATCAGGATCTGGGCAGAATTCAGTCCGTACTCGGCAAAAAACTTTTGGTAGATGGAAAGAAGTCTTACCTGACCGATCGCAGCACACGCCTGCTTGGCCTGAACGCTGTGGACCTCAGTAATTCCCATGGCAGCCTTGCCGACCGCGATAGCTCCGGATGAGACCAGAACGACGGAAACTCCCTTATTGTGTAGATCGGCGACTTCCCGGACCAGGATTTCCATTTTTGGAAAATTCAGTCGGCCTGTCTCCTGATGGACCAGAGATGATGATCCGATTTTTATGACGACTCTTCTTTTATTCTTAAGATGTTCTCTTTTACTCACTTTTCACTCCATCAACCTTCGACTTTTGAGCGTCCTCCGTGGGCCGCCAAATTCCGTTCCTTTTCCTGATTCATGATTGTCAGATAGACATCCTCGCCCCATTTATAGGCTGCTTTCCACTCGGCGTTATAAACTTCAGCCGCGGCCGCCTCTTCCTCCGTCACTGCCATGACAGCTGACTGTGAATCCTCTCCGATCACGCAATTCCGGATATACTGGTTCTGTACAAGGCAGATCCATGTTTTTCCGGTATTGATACTCAGCTCATCGCCGTTCATGGTCCTGTAAGTGACCGGTTCATAGAAGCTCGGTCTCTCCCATGTGATATCTATGCATTTGCCGTCGGATATATACAGCCCTTTTCCTCCGGCGGTCGTGTCATAGTGCAGGTACTGGGAAGTCTGGTAATAATCATAATTCTGGAACTCGACAATAATGTTTTTCACTTCGAGCTGCTTGTTGTTCTCGACATCATAATGCCGGTCACCGTACTGGTAGCGCAGATATGTTCCTGTCTCTTCCTGGTAGACGAACCAGGGCTTGTTGATAAGGAAACCGGGAGCAAAATACTTTGCGGGTCTGCCGCCCTCAAGGTCAGAGGAAGTGTCTCCCACCCAAACATAATTTAACTGGGGTTTGAAATCCTCATTATGTGTCTTTCTGTAACCGAGAAAATCGATGGCCTCGTTGATCTTGGCACCGCTTATGTAGGCATTGTGAGGTGCTCTGTGGAAGGTATTATCGCGGTAGAAGAACTTTCCGGCGTACCAGGCGAGCCCTGAGATGTTGTCGACATCATCGGATTCCAGATACGGGAAGGCATAGGCTGCCTGACCGTAATGCTCGTAGATCTCGTCGAATCCGGCTGCAATCGAGAGGAAATAATCGCGGCAGCTGCGCAGAGGTCCGATACGCGGGAGGTCATCGTAATAATCGAACAGAGCGCAGAAACGAGTGAGACTTCCCTCGACAACGGCTTCAATGTAGAGATCTGCCTGGCTGACACCGCTCTGCGGGTAGGCACCTGTGACATTATCGATCATAAATCCTACCGGACGGCGCTTTGCGAGATCAGCTGAAATATACTCGCCTGTCAGGATGCTCTTTCCCATACCCTCGGGGATCGGTTCTGTCGGGATTGGCGTCGGTGTAGGGGAAGGCGTCGGTGTCGGTGTGCTTGTTGGCGTCGGTGTTGCGGTCTTGAAAATATCAAACAAAGATCCCGCCGTGGATTCATCTTTCGGAGCTTCCGAAACAGATGAGTCCGCAACTTCCGGCTCCGTGGTCCGCGCTTCACGGATAAAGGCGGTTCCGGGTTCGATCGGGGTCCAGAAGTATTCTCTGACAGCACAACCTGTCAGGAGGACAGCAAAAAATATGGCAGGGAAAATATTGAATAATTTGCGCATTAGTATCAACCTTTCAGTGTCATTCTCTCGTTATTCCCAGTTCTGATAATGCCTCATCCTGTTTTTTGAACATGACTTCGGCTTCATCCTCAGTCATGTGGTCATATCCGATCAGATGAAGGACGCTGTGCGCTATGAGAAATGCATATTCTCTCAAAGTGCTGTGACCGTATTCTTCCGCCTGGCTTTTGATTCGAGGCACACAGAGGACGATATCTCCGAGAAGCAATAATCCGCTCTCCGGATCAAAATCATCAAAGGAATCCGGATCGATCTCATCGAAGTCGGCGGGATATTCGTATTCATGCATCGGGAAAGACAGAACGTCGGTCGGGCTTGCAATGCCCCGCATCTCGCTGTTGATCTCTTCAATCTCGGAAAGACCCGTGAGCAGAATATTTACCTCTGCATCGTAAGGACATGAACAATCGGAAAGGATGCGGGATACGACAGCCTGAGCTGTCTTATGATAATCAAAATTCAGGATGTCCGCAAAATCGGACCCTTCATATTCGTTTTCTAATATGACATGCATACATACACCTCAAGAATCAGCTGCGTCTCCTTTTTACCTGATAGCGTGCTCCGGTCTCACGCGGCCTGCTTTTTTTATTTTTTTCTTCGTATACTTCGTAAGCCTGGACAATATTCTGGACCAGCGGATGTCGAACGACATCTTAGGATGTCAGCTCACAGAAACCGATCTCGTCGATTTTTTT
>JAFRCB010000295.1 GCA_017404585.1 Lachnospiraceae bacterium | reverse complement strand
TGTATATACGTCGATCCATATCGAGGAGTATGAGGCAGAATCCCGTGATACAAAACTCGGACCGGAAGAGATTACACGCGACGTGCCGGGCGTGGGTGACGAAGCTCTGAAGAATCTCGATGAGCGCGGCATCATCCGCATCGGCGCTGAGGTCCGTGCCGGCGATATCCTTGTCGGCAAGGTCACACCGAAGGGTGAGACCGAACTCACTGCGGAAGAGAGACTGCTCCGCGCGATCTTCGGTGAGAAGGAGCGCGAGGTCCGTGATACATCCCTCAAGGTGCCCCACGGAGAGTATGGCATCGTTGTCGACGCCAAGGTCTTTACGCGCCAGGAAGGCGATGAGCTGCCTCCGGGTGTCAACCAGTCAGTGCGTATTTATATCGCTCAGAAGAGAAAGATCTCCGTCGGTGACAAGATGGCCGGTCGTCACGGCAACAAGGGTGTCGTTTCCCGCGTGCTTCCGGTAGAAGATATGCCGTTCCTGCCGAACGGCCGTCCTCTGGACATCGTCCTTAATCCGCTGGGCGTTCCGTCCCGTATGAATATCGGACAGGTCCTTGAAATCCATCTGTCTCTGGCAGCAAAAGCTCTTGGCTTCAACATCTCGACACCTGTCTTTGACGGTGCCAACGAGCAGGATATTCAGGACACGCTTGAGATGGCCAATGACTATGTCAATATGGAGTGGGAAGACTTCAAGGCCAAATATGAGGAGAGCACAGATCCGGAGATCATGAAATACCTCGGCGAGCATCTTGAGCACAGAGCACTCTGGAAGGGTGTTCCGATCTCACGTGACGGCAAAGTGCAGCTGCGCGACGGCCGCACCGGTGAGTATTTTGATTCAAAGGTCACGATTGGCCACATGCACTATCTGAAGCTGCACCATCTTGTTGATGACAAGATTCATGCGCGTTCTACCGGACCGTACTCTCTTGTAACACAGCAGCCTCTCGGCGGCAAAGCCCAGTTCGGCGGCCAGCGTTTCGGAGAGATGGAAGTCTGGGCACTCGAAGCCTACGGTGCGTCTTACACGCTGCAGGAGATCCTAACCATGAAGTCCGACGATGTCGTCGGTCGTGTCAAGACCTACGAAGCGATTATCAAGGGTGACAATATCCCGAGTCCGGGTATTCCGGAATCCTTCAAGGTCCTCCTCAAGGAGCTTCAGTCACTCGGCCTCGATGTTCGTGTGCTGGATGAGAACCGTGAGGAAGTCACTCTGCGTGAGACGATCGAGTATGGCGAGACTGATCTCAGAAAGGTCATCGAGGGAGATACCCGCGGCATGAGAAACAACGAGGACCGTGAATTTGCACGGGCCGGCTTCACAGCTCAGCACTTTGACGAGACCAAGGAAGAGCTTGTCGACGATGAGGACGATACGGATGATGAGATGCTCGATTTCGATCCGTATGACGGTCTCGATGAAGACTTTGTCGATGACGAAGAATTCCTCGGCGATGACGAATAAACACTCTTATGAAAGATTTGCGGAGGGATCCCGCCGGGATTCCCTCCGGGTTAACCCGTAGTCTATTACTATATGGGAGGCATACATGGCTAAATTTTATAACAAGCAGGAAGAATACAAGCCGGTGACATTTGATGCGATCAAGATCGGACTTGCATCTCCTGACCGTATCCGCGAGTGGTCCCACGGTGAAGTCAAGAAGCCGGAGACCATCAACTATCGTACCCTCAAGCCGGAGAAGGACGGTCTTTTCTGCGAACGCATTTTTGGACCATCCAAGGATTGGGAGTGCCACTGCGGTAAGTATAAGAAGATACGTTATAAGGGTGTTGTCTGTGACAGATGCGGCGTCGAGGTCACAAAGTCCTCCGTGCGTCGTGAGCGTATGGGACATATTGAACTGGCTGCACCGGTTTCGCATATCTGGTATTTCAAGGGAATCCCGTCCCGGATGGGTCTCATCCTCGACCTTTCCCCGAGAACACTGGAGAAGGTGCTCTATTTCGCTAACTATATCGTTCTGGATCCGGCAGATGCCGCTCCGAATATCGTAAAAAAACAGATTCTCACAGAGCGCGAATATCAGGATGCAAGAGAAGCTTACGGCTGGAATTTCCGCGTCGGTATGGGTGCGGAGGCTGTTCAGGAGCTTCTCCGCGACATCGACCTTGAGACGGAATCCGCCGATCTCCGCAAGGAGCTCAAGGAATCCACCGGCCAGAGACGCGCCCGCATCATCAAGAGACTGGAGGCGGTCGAGGCTTTCCGCGAATCCGGCAACAGACCGGAGTGGATGGTCATGAACGTTATTCCGGTCATCCCGCCTGATCTTCGTCCGATGGTACAGCTCGACGGCGGCAGATTTGCCACATCTGACCTCAACGATCTGTACAGAAGAATCATCAACAGAAATAACCGTCTTAAGAGACTCCTCGAGCTCGGCGCTCCGGAGATCATTGTCAGGAACGAGAAGCGTATGCTGCAGGAAGCGGTTGACGCCCTCATCGACAACGGTCGTCGTGGACGTCCGGTCACCGGACCGGGCAACCGTGCTCTGAAGTCCCTGTCAGACATGCTGAAAGGTAAGTCCGGACGTTTCCGCCAGAACCTGCTCGGAAAGCGTGTCGACTATTCCGGCCGTTCCGTTATCGTCGTCGGTCCGGAACTTAAGATCTATCAGTGCGGTCTTCCGAAGGAGATGG
>JAFRCB010000294.1 GCA_017404585.1 Lachnospiraceae bacterium | reverse complement strand
GTTGTCTTTGACAAGGTTGCTATTGACAAGCAATATTTCATGTATGCTGTTCAACACAAGCTGAAGGAGATGGAATCTAAAGCTCATGGCGCGACTATGAAGCACATTGTGAAAAAAGATTTCGATGATATGGCAGTTCCTTTCCCTGCGCTGGAACGACAGGTAGAAATAGCAAGCACGCTTTCAAAAGTTGCTAATATCATCGATATGCATCAGCAACAGCTTTCCGCTCTTGATGATCTCATCAAAGCCCGATTTGTTGAGATGTTTGGTGATGAAACGAACCCATACCAATGGCCAGTGGTTAATGTCGAAGATGTCGCCAGTGTTTCAGTCGGCGTTGTAATAAAGCCAACTCAGTATTATACTGACGCAGAACATGGTGTGAAGGCTTTCCGATCATTAAATATTGGAGCAGGGACAATTAAAGATTCCGATTGGGTATATTTCTCCCATGAAGGAAACGATAAAAACTCTAAATCGCAGCTCCGAGAGAATGATCTCCTTATTGTTAGATCAGGAGCTCCTGGAACAGCATGTGTTGTTCCCAAAATATATGAAGGGTGCAATGCAATAGATATCATAATAGCGAGACCTGAAACAGATAAGGTTAATCCGCATTTTCTCTGCACATTTACAAATCTACCCCATGGGAAACGTCAGATTGATGAAGGAACAGGCGGAGCGGCCCAGCAACACTTCAACGTCGGGAAATATAATAAATTACAACTTATGCTCCCACCGCTAGAGCAGCAGAATGAATTTGTAAGCTTCTTAGCACAGATCGACAAATCCAAATCTGTCATTCAGAAGTCCCTTGATGAAACACAGGTCTTATTTGACAGCTTGATGCAAAAATACTTTGGATGAGGCAGAGAGATACGATCATTCGTCCTAATGACTTGTTCAAGAGGAGATCCCCATGACCAACTTTGACATTTTTCTCTCTGAGGCCAAGTTCGCCTCCTTTGCGGAGGTAGCAGCCTCGGCAGAAAAGATCCTGAATATCGACCCTGCGGCCTGCGTGCTGAACTGCCGCAGGGCAATGGAATTCGCCGTCAAGTGGATGTACTCCGTGGACGGCGAGCTGGTGACGCCCTGGGACGACAAGCTGGTCAGCCTTATGAGCACAGACGAGTTCCGGGACGTGGTGGACGACAACCTCCTGCGGCGCATGCACTTTATCCGCAAACTCGGCAACACCGCCGCCCATACCGGGAGCAAGATCACCCGCGAGCAGGCTGCGCTATGCCTCGAAAACCTCTATATCTTCCTCGACTTTATAGCCTACTGCTACGGGGATAACTACGAGGAGCGGCCGTTCGATCCCGGCCTCTTGAACCCCATTCAAGAGACTGTCGACCCCACTCCCCTGCTAAGGGAGTCGGGGGACGAGATCGACCTTGCCGCCCTTGTGGCCGAGAACGCCGCGCTGAAGGCAGAGCTGACCGCCCGCCGCGAAGAGCAGCAGCCGAGCTATGTCCCCAAGCCGCTGGATATCTCCGAATACAAGACCCGCAAACTCTACATCGACGCGATGCTGGAGGATGCAGGCTGGACCGAAGGCAAAAACTGGATCAACGAATATGAGATTCCCGGCATGCCGAACAAGTCTGAGGTGGGCTATGCCGACTATGTGCTAGTGGGTGACGACGGCCGCATCCTCGCCGTAATCGAGGCCAAGCGTACCTGTGTGGATGCGGCAAAGGGCCGTCAGCAGGCGAAGCTCTACGCCGATCTGATCGAGCAGAAGCAGGGCCGCCGTCCGGTGGTGTTCCTCACCAACGGTTTTGAGACCCGAATCGTAGACAACCGATACCCGGAGCGGAAGGTCGCCGCCATCTATTCCAAACGGGATTTGGAAAAACTCTTCAATCTCCAGCGCACGCGCACAGGGCTCAAAAATATCGTGGTGGATAAGAATATTGCCGGTCGATACTACCAAGAGGCGGCCATCAAGGCGGTCTGCGACAGCTTCGGGCAGAAGAATCGCCGCAAGGCGCTGCTGGTCATGGCAACCGGCTCCGGCAAGACACGCACGGTCATCGCGCTCGTCAAGGTGCTGATGGAGCAGGGCTGGATCAAGAACGTCCTGTTTCTGGCCGACCGCAATTCTCTCGTCACACAGGCCAAGCGCAGCTTCGTAAACCTCCTGCCTGATCTCTCGGTCACAAATCTTTGTGAGGAAAAAGACAACTACGCGGCGCACGGTGTGTTTTCCACTTATCAGACCATGATGAACTGCATTGACACCGTGCAGGACGAGGAGGGTACGCTCTTTTCCGTCGGGCATTTTGATCTGGTCATCTGTGACGAGGCACACCGTTCCATCTACAACAAGTACCGTGATATCTTCACCTATTTTGACGCGCCGCTCGTCGGTCTGACTGCCACGCCCAAGGACGAGATTGATAAGAACACCTATGAAGTCTTTGATCTGGAAAACGGCGTTCCGACCTATGGCTATGAATTGGCGCAGGCCGTGCAGGACGGCTATCTGGTAGACTTCCTGTCTGTGGAGACGACGCTGAAATTCATACAGCAGGGTATCGTGTATGACGACCTGTCCGAGGAAGACAAGGAAGCCTATGAGAACACTTTCGAAGATGAAAACGGCGAGCTGCCGGAAAGCATCGCATCTTCTGCTCTGAATGAGTGGATTTTCAACGAAGACACGATCCGCGAAGTGCTGCACATTCTGATGACCCATGGCCTCAAGATCGACTACGGCAACAAGATCGGCAAGACGATCATCTTTGCCAAGAGCCACACCCACGCAGAAAAGACGCTGGAAGTGTTTGGGAAAGAATATCCGCACCTGAATGGCTATGCGAAAGTCATCGACAATTACATGACCTATGCACAGAGTGCCATTGACGAGTTTTCCGAGCCCGACAAGCTGCCGCAGATTGCAATCTCTGTGGATATGCTGGATACCGGCATCGATGTGCCGGAAGTGCTGAATCTGGTCTTTTTCAAAAAGGTCATGAGCAAAGCCAAGTTCTGGCAGATGATCGGCCGCGGAACCCGCCTTTGCCCCGGGCTTCTGGACGGAGCTGACAAGGATAAGTTCTATATCTTCGATTTCTGCGGGAACTTTGAGTTCTTCCGTATCAACAAGGGCAAGCCAAGCGCCAACATGCTTGCGCTCTCGGGAGCAATCTTCCACCTGAAAGCGCAGATCGTCTTCAAGCTGCAGGATCTCGCCTATCAGACGCCGAATCTGATCGCATGGCGCAAGTCTCTTGTGGAGGACCTGGCTGCCAAGGTTCAGGAGCTCAACCGCGACAACTTCGCTGTCAAGCAGCATCTGAAATATGTGGATCTGTACTCCAATCCCGATCATTATAACGCACTCACCTACGAAGACACGCTGCTGATGGGTCAGGAGCTGGCCCCGCTGATCGAGCCGGACGCGGACGATGCGAAAGCGCTGCGATTTGACGCTCTGATGTACGGGATCGAGCTCGCGTACCTTGCCGGGAAGAAATACAGTCGAGCACGGCATGATCTGATAAAGAAGGTCGCAGCTGTTGCAAGCGTCGCCAACATTCCGGAGATCATGATGCAGGCAGAATTGATCGACAAGATCCTGAACACAGATTATCTGGACAATGCAGGCATCAACGAATTTGAGCACATCCGTGAAAACCTGCGAGACCTGATGAAATACATCCCCAAAAGCGGGGTGATCTATGATACGGACTTCGATGACGAGGTGCTGTCTACCGAATGGCATATGTCAGAGCCCGAGAGCGACTATCTTGTAAACTACAAGGCAAAAGCCGAGTATTATGTCCGCCAGCATCAGGACAACGCCGTGATCGCCAAACTCAAAGGCAACGTTCCTCTGACCGAGGCGGATGTCAAGGTGTTGGAAAGTATCCTTTGGAGCGAAGTCGGCTCGAAGCAGGAGTACGAGGCCGAGTACGGCTCCAAGCCGCTGGGCGAGTTCGTGCGTGAGATCGTCGGTCTGGATATGAACGCAGCCAAGGCAGCCTTCTCGGAATTTCTGAATGATACAAATCTCGACAGCCGACAGATCTATTTTGTCAATCAGATTGTGGAATATATCGTACACAACGGTATGATGAAAGATCTGTCCGTTCTGCAGGAGCCTCCGTTTACAGACCAGGGCAGCATCGTGGAGGTCTTTACAGATTTGTCCGTATGGATGGGCATCCGGAAAGTGATAGAGCAGGTCAACGCAAATGCGTTGGCGGCTTAAATATAGAAAGCAGACTGCAATGGACAGCCTTATAGGGTCGGATGAATGAAAAG
>JAFRCB010000293.1 GCA_017404585.1 Lachnospiraceae bacterium | reverse complement strand
GCGGCAGCCTTGTATGAACTCCGTTAAATCTGTTCAGCCTTGTTCTCTGTGGGGATCTCATCGGCTGTATGATCCTCAGCCTCTTTAGCTGCTGTGTCCATTGTGACCAGATCGATCATCGGAGCATCCGGATTCGGCCCAGCTTTGATCTGCTTCGTTGCGGTGTTCTCCTCTTCGGGTGCCGCTGACTCCTCACTGCCTTCGGGTACCGGGGCAGGATTCTGTGCAGGACTTTCCTGTCTTTCACCCGCAGGAGGTGCGGGTCTTCTGACCGGCCGGCGTCTTGGAGTCCCGTCCGGATTCATCGGACGGCGCGGGCGGCGTCTCACCGGCCCATCCGTACCCGCCGGGCGTTCACGGCGCGGGACCAGTGCCGAAGCCACAGCTTCACTTTCAGCCTTATCGCTGTTCTCACTCAGTCTTCCCTCGATCCTCGGGACAGATTCATCCGTTTCCGGGAGACCTTCGACTTCGCGGAATATCTTCATGAACTCCTTGCCGGTGATCGTCTCCCTCTGGATCAGGTACTCAGCCAGACGATCCATGGTGCTTCTGTGCTCGCGAAGCAGTCTGAGCGCCTCCGCGTATGACTTCTTCAGTATGAGCATGACCTCATGGTCGATCTCGGTCGCCGTAGCATCGCCGCAGTTAAGGTATGTTCTGCCATCCAGATACTGATTCTCCTGGGTGACCAGTCCAATGAGTCCGAATTTCTCGGACATACCAAACTGAGTAATCATTGCGCGGGCGATCTTTGTGGCCTTCTCAATATCGTTTGCGGCACCTGTTGTCACAGTGTCAAAGACGATCTCCTCAGCAGCTCTTCCGCCGAGGGACATGACGATCTGGGCTTCAAGCTCTTTCTTGGTATTCAGATACTTCTCCTCTTCGGGCACATTCATGACGTAGCCGAGAGCTCCCATTGTCCTCGGGATGATGGTAATCTTCTGCACCGGCTCCGCATTTTTCTGAAGAGCGGAAAGAAGCGCATGACCTATCTCATGGTAGGAAACGATACGTCTCTCCTCCACGCTCAGGATGCGGTCCTTTTTCTCCTTACCTACCAGTACGACCTCAACAGCTTCCAGAAGATCCTTCTGGCTGACCTGATGACGTCCGTTCTTGACGGCCAGGATCGCGGCTTCGTTAATCATATTTGCAAGATCCGATCCGACCGCGCCGCCTGTGGCAAGAGCGATTGCGTCGAGGTCGACTGTGTCATCCATGAGGACATCCTTGGAATGGACTTTCAGAATTGCAATGCGGCCTTTAAGATCCGGTCTGTCGACGATGACCCGTCTGTCGAAACGGCCAGGGCGCAGAAGCGCGGGGTCAAGGACTTCCGGGCGGTTGGTCGCGGCGATGATCAGAAGCCCCTTGGATGCCTCGAAGCCGTCCATCTCTGCAAGCAGCTGATTGAGCGTCTGCTCGCGTTCGTCATTGCCGCCGTAGCGGCCTCCGTCGCGGGCCTTGCCTATTGCATCGATCTCATCGATGAAAATAATGCACGGTGCGTTTTTCTTAGCTTCCTCAAAAAGGTCTCGGACACGGCTCGCACCGACACCGACGAACATTTCTACGAACTCAGAGCCTGACAGCGAGAAGAACGGAACATGGGCTTCACCCGCCACGGCCTTTGCAAGAAGTGTCTTGCCTGTACCGGGAGGTCCGACCAGCAGAGCACCCTTGGGAAGCTTGGCTCCGATCTCCGAATACTTGGCCGGGTTGTGCAGGAAGTCTACGCACTCCTGAAGACTCTCCTTGGCCTCATCCTCACCGGCGACATCCCTGAAGGTAACTCCTGTGTCCTGCTGGATGTAGGTCTTGGCCCTGCTCTTGCCGACTCCCATCATTCCGCCGCCGCGTCCCATGCGGTTCATGAACACGCTGATAATGATCATAAAGAGGACGAACGGTATAAGGAAAGACAGGATCGAGTAAATGATCTCCGACATCATCGAGGCCTCGACAGCCTTGTACTCCACACCGTATTTTTCGAGCCGCTTGGTCAGAGCATTTCCGTCCTCGATCGTCTTGGTGTAATACTTGATCGTACCGACTTCATTTCCGTTCGATTTCGGTGTGATCTCAATCCTTGAAGATGAGATTTCCACGCTTGCGATCTCATCGTTCTCGAGCATATCGATGAACTTGTCGTACGTTATCTCTCTTGAAGTGCTGGAATCCAGCGCTCCCGAAAAAAGACTCATACCGATGAGGCCGACCATAAGGCAGACGAGGAAAATGATCAGGGACTGCCCGTTCCGGTTGCCACCGCTATTGTTCTTGTTATTGTTATCGTTCATACTACTCCTTTCGGTCCAGTGCACTTTAGGTGCATAAAAACCAAGCTATATTATATGAATTTATTACTGATAATGCAAGGTCTGGCACCTGACGGAGTTGTGAAATTTCTGTAAATTCATTTGCCTTCTCATCCACATTTCTTATGGAAATGAGCCCTGTAATCTGCTATTATAGATAATGTTTTTTCGGAGACAAATCTGACAGTTAAATCGTCAAAGGAGGCATGATCATGAAAATCGGTTTCAGTAATGAAAAGTATCTCGAAATGCAGTCAAACATGATAAGAGAAAGGATCAACAAGTTCGGCGGCAAGCTTTATCTCGAGTTCGGCGGCAAGCTCTTCGACGATTACCATGCTTCCAGAGTTCTGCCGGGATTCCAGCCGGATTCCAAGCTTCGCATGCTGCTTCAGTTGAAGGAACAGACAGAGATCGTCATTGTCATCTCCGCAACTGATATAGAGAATAACAAAGTAAGAGGCGATCTCGGCATCACATACGACACTGACGTTCTCCGCCTCATGAACGAATTCCAGAGCTGCGGCCTTTACGTCGGTTCGGTCGTCATCACGCATTTTAAAGGTCAGGATGCCGCGAACCTTTTCAGGAATCATCTGGAAAAATACGGTGTCCGGGTCTACCTCCACTATATGATCAAGGGCTATCCGAACAATATTCCTCTCATTGTAAGCGACCAGGGCTACGGGAAGAACGATTATATTGAAACGACAAGGCCGCTCGTCATCGTGACGGCTCCCGGTCCGGGTTCCGGAAAACTGGCCACCTGCCTCTCCCAGCTCTACCATGACCACAAGCGCGGCATCGATGCCGGTTACGCAAAGTTCGAGACATTCCCGATCTGGAATCTTCCGCTTAAGCACCCGGTAAACCTGGCTTACGAGGCAGCCACGGCTGATCTCAACGACGTCAACATGATCGACCCCTTCCATCTGGAGGCTTATGGCAAGACTACTGTAAATTATAACCGCGATGTTCAGGCCTTCCCCGTGCTCCAGGCAATCTTCGAGTCCATATACGGCGAATGCTCTTACAAATCACCTACTGACATGGGCGTAAACATGGCAGGCAACTGCATCGTTGATGATGAAGTGTGCAGGGAAGCCTCCAGACAGGAGATCATCCGACGGTATTATGAGGCCCTTGCCGGTCTTGCCGACGGCACGAGACGCGAGGAAGAAGCCGACAAGATTGAAAATATAATGAACCAGGCCCACGTAAAGAAAGAAGACCGCATCGTCGTCGGTCACGCCCACAAACGCGCCGAAGAGACCGGAGCCGCCGCTACAGCAATTGAGCTCCCTGACGGCTCGATCGTCACAGGCAAGACTTCCGACCTGCTCGGTCCGACATCTGCCGCCCTGCTCAATGCGCTCAAAGTACTGGCCGGCATTCCGCATTCTGTCAAAATCATCACGCCGGAGGCAATCGCTCCTATTCAGAAACTGAAAACGACCTACCTCGGCGGAAAGAATCCGAGGCTCCACACCGATGAGGTCCTGATTGCGCTCTCCACTTCCGCGGCGACAGATCCGAATGCCGCGTCTGCGCTCGAAGCTCTCCCGAAGCTCCGCGGCTGCCAGGCTCATTCTTCTGTTATGCTCTCTCAGGTCGATATCAGGCTCATGAAGAGGATCGGCGTACAGATGACATGTGAGCCGGTCTACGAGAATAAGAAAATCTTCCACTAAAACGTATCAGAGGAGGCCTGACCGCCTCCTCTTCTGAAAATGAAAAAGCTCCGGTGATTTCTCACCGGAGCCTCTTTTTTCTGATTTAAGTCATATCCGCGACACCGCAGACATGGCCCGTTCAAGAATTAAAGGTTAGCCTTAAGGAATGCCTCAAGAGCTGCTGCGTTGGCTTCTTCTGCGCCGCCGGAAACCTGGACTTCGATCTCATTGCCCTGCTTTACGCCGAGAGACATGAGGTTCATGAGCTTCTTGCCGTCAGCTGACTTGCCATTTGCAAGAACCTTAACATCGGAATCATATTTCTTGATTTCCTTTACAAGAGCGCCTGCCGGACGTGCATGAATACCAACGGGATCAGTGATAACATACTTAAAAGACTTCATTTTACAATCCTCCTAAAGTGTTTTGCCCATCTTGGGCCTGCTCACGTACAAGCTAGTAGATATTATACACCAGTTTCCACTAATCGTCACTTATTTTTGGTGATTTTTTATTATAAATTCAGTAATTGCAGGCAGTTAACAGACAGTATACTCAACCGAGCGCATTTGCAACGTCCGCGATCAGATCCTCGGTATTCTCAAGGCCGCAGGACATTCTGACGAGATTTCCTGCAACACCGCATGCCTCAAGCTCTTCGTCTGTCAGCTGACGGTGTGTGCTGCTGGCAGGATGCAGGCAGCAGGACCTCGCATCGGCCACATGAGTCTCGATCGCAAATATTCTGAGCTTCTTCATGAACTCCTCAGCGGCAGCTCTTCCGCCCCTGACGCCAAAAGATACTACGCCGCAGCTTCCGTTCGGCATATACTTCATGGCTACATCATAGTACTTGTCACCCGGAAGGGACGGATAATTCATGAACTCTGCCTTCGGGGATTCCTTGAGGAACTGCGCCAGAGCCATGGCGTTCGCGCAGTGCTGCTTCATACGCACGTGCAGGCTCTCAAGACCAAGGTTCAGATAATATGCGTTCTGCGGTGCCTGGATGGATCCGAAATCGCGCATGAGCTGAGCGGTAGCCTTTGTGATGAAAGCGCCCTCCTTGCCGAATTTCTCTGCATATGTGATGCCGTGATAGCTGTCATCCGGTGTAGTGAGTCCCGGGAACTTGTCAACGTGGGCCATCCAGTCGAATCTGCCCGAATCGACGATCGCGCCGCCTACAGCGGATCCGTGACCGTCCATGTACTTCGTCGTGGAGTGTGTGATAATATCGACTCCGAACTCGAACGGACGGCAGTTGACCGGGGTCGGGAATGTATTATCTACGATGAACGGAACTCCGTGAGCGTGGGCGGCAGAAGCGAACTTCTCGAAGTCGATGACTGTGAGAGCCGGGTTCGCAATGCTCTCGCCAAAGACAGCCTTTGTGTTCGGTCTGAAGGCAGCCTCGAGTTCTTCCTCTGTGCAGTCCGGGGATACAAAGGTGAACTCAATGCCCATCTTGCGCATCGTCACGTTGAACAGGTTGAAAGTTCCTCCGTAAATGGAGGAGCTGGAGATGATGTGGTCACCTGCATTTGCAATATTGAATATCGCGAAGAAGTTGGCAGCCTGGCCCGAGGATGTCAGCATGCCGGCAGTGCCGCCCTCCATAGCGGCGATCTTGGCAGCGACAAGGTCATTCGTCGGGTTCTGCAGGCGGGTGTAGAAATAGCCGCTCGCCTCAAGGTCAAAGAGCTTTGCCATGTCCGCGCTCGTATCATACTTGAATGTCGTGCTCTGATAAATCGGGACCTCTCTCGGCTCACCGTTCATTGGACGATAACCGCTCTGAACACATTTTGTCTCAATATTCCATTTATCCATTACTGTCTCCTCTCTCACTCTAAAGCGCCGGTGTTCTTCCGTGCTTTATTGTTTCACATAAGGATCTTCGGATCCCACTAATTAGATATACTATCGGAACCGCTTCGCGAACCCGATAATCATAATGCGGGCGATTTTATCGCCCTTTTATCAGAAGTTCCCTGCGGAACCATCCGATAAATATATTACCAGATGACAGTTTTATGGACAAGTACTCACTTTACTCCCAATAATACCGCCTGCGATTCTTTTTATAGCGAAGCTCCCGGGAATTTTCCCCCTCATCGGGATCTATATTCATTCTCCGGGGATCCGGATCATCTTCATAGCGCCAGATAAACCCGCCGTCTGTTTTTCTCTCACGCCGGCACACACTGGATATATGTGTGATATTGTAGATTGCCTGCGGCTCCCTGATTGTCCTGTATCTCTGGATTTCCTCCATATTCTGCGTGTACTGGATGACTCTCATTTCCTTCATGTCTCTTTCCTTTCTCTTGTTATCCGGCAGGATTCTTCTCGGAATCGGATAAAAAAAAGGCACCTTCGGGTGCCTAAGTTCTTCTGCCGTATCCTCTTGGGATTCCGGCTTTATAAAATGCATAAAATAAGGGTGTGGAATCTCGTCCACACCCGAAGTATACGTCGCTTACGGCCGTGATGCAAATGTTTTTGCGCTCCGGCCCCAAAGTCCGTAATATCCTGCCATTTTAAGGGTAATTTCTAATCATGAGAAAGTAATCGTGTAGGAGGCTTCAAAGGTCTGTCCTGCAGCCAGGCACTGCTCATAGTCGCGCTCCGGCAGCTCTCCCTTGAAGTACGTCTTGTCAGCCCGGCCATACCAGGGCTCAAGGCACACGAACGGAGCTTCCGGTTTCGGGGACCAGACACCGAACAGCGGAGCCGTGAAATCTACGGTTACGAACGGTGCCTTCCCGGAATCAAGGAGCACCAGCTTGTGAGCCTGATCCTGCTCGACGATCAGTGTGTCGATATCGAACAGGTCGTCAGTGATCCTGAGCATCCCGTCACTAAGCTCATAGGGACGAATCTCATCCGTGAGGCCACCTAGCACGAGGTCTTTGATGGATACGTCAAGCGCCTTATTCGTGTCAAAGCCGAGATAGCACTCATTCTTTTTGTCACCGCTGCCCTGGGCAGGTGTATTAAAGGCCGGATGCGCGCCGATCTGGAAATACATATCCTGATCACCCGTATTACTGACCTTCCAGATGACCTTGAGGGTCCTGCCCGAAAGAGCATAGCCCACTTCGAGTCTGAACTTGAACGGGTAAACAGCGAGCGTGTCCGCGCTGTCGCAGAGGGCGAATCCAAGGTCCGCGCCTTCCACATCACACTTCGTAAATTCGCTTCTTCTTGCAAATCCATGCTGTTTCATCTCATAGGTCTTCCCCGCATAGCGGAACTTGTCGTCAGCCACATTGCCTACGATCGGGAAGAGGACCGGTGATGTCCATCCCCAGAAAGCAGGATCTGCCTGCCACATGTATTCACGCCCGGTCTCATTGTCGAGAACGGAACGAATCTCTGCGCCGCGTGAGCTGATCTTCACAGCAAGTTCGTCATTTTTAAGAAAGAATTCTGCCATCGAGTTAACCTCCTTATGATTAAGGTTCGGCAGCCTCATTTCGGCTGCGCTCCAATATGTACAGTTCGTTCTACTGAGGATCATTCATCCTGATCCTGTCTCATCCTGACCAGGCTCGTCTTTTTTCTGATTCTCTGAATCGCGTTGTCAATTGATTTCGGAGACCGATCCATGATTTCCGCGATCTCCCTGTAACTGTATCCGCGAAGCATCAGGTTAAAGACCACTTTTTCCGTGCGGCTCAGGGCATCGAGTATAAGGCTGATCGTTTCGTCGGCATTCTCCTGATCGAGGAAAATCTGCTCAGGATTTTCGTCCCCGGTCACAGAGTACTTATCCAACTCTTCCTCCTCATAGGCTACCGCGTCATTCAGAGCAAATCGCTTCTGCCTCTGTGATGCCTCTATAGCCTTATAGAGCTGGCGGTCTATGCAGAGCTGGGCAAATGTGAAGAAGGAAGCTCCTTTTTCATTGGCAGGATCATAATCCCGCACAGCCTTATAGAGACCGATCATGCCCTCCTGTATGAGATCATCCGGATCTCCGCCTTTCAGGAACTTAGTAGCTGCCCGGCTCTTGACCAGCGGCTTATATTTTTCGAGGAGATAGTCCATGTAGTCCGAGTGTCCGTCCCGGATCTCATAAATGAGCTCCTCATCGGACAGAGGCTTTTGGGGCATGTCAGATACCTCTCTGTCTTACGATTTCATACATCAAAACACCCGCTGCCACCGATGCGTTGAGGGAATCGATCGCGCCCTTCATCGGAATGGCGGCGGTAAAGTCGCACTTCTCTCTGACCAGCCGTCCGGCTCCTTCTCCTTCGGATCCCACGACAAGGCCGATCGGTCCCTTAAGGTCCAGGTCGTACATGACTTTTCCGCCCATATCGGCACAGACGAACCAGATGCCCTTTTCCTTGAGTTTGTCGATCGCCGCGCCTATGTTGACAACTCTGGCGACAGGCACATAGTTGACGGCACCTGCCGACGCGCGGACCGCTACCGGGGTGAGACCGGCCGCTCTGCGCTTCTGGATAATGACCCCGTGTGCACCCGCAAGGCAGGCTGTACGGATGATCGCGCCGAGATTATGAGGATCCTGAATGCCGTCGAGCACGATGATAAACGGCGGTTCCCCGGCCTCCTCAGCCTTCTTCAATATATCCTCAACTTCCGCATATTCAAATGCAGCCGCCTGGGCAATCACACCCTGATGATGTCCCGTTTCGGACATCTCGTTAAGTCTCTCTTTAGTCACATAATTAATGATGGTCCCTGCCTTTTTGGCTTCCCGGAGCACCGTGTTCACAGGACCGTCGTGCAGACCCTCCTGCACAAAAAGTTTATCGATCGTTCTCCCTGACCGGTAAGCCTCGATTACGCTGTTACTTCCCTCGATCCTTGCGTCCTGGATGTAATCCGGATCGTTCTTTGCTTCTT
>JAFRCB010000292.1 GCA_017404585.1 Lachnospiraceae bacterium | reverse complement strand
CACAACACAGAGGGTGACGAGGATTTCAGTCAGGACGGAAGTGATCTTGCATGGCAGAATCTGGGCTGCGACATCAAGTATGAGGGAAGCTCGGACCGTGAAGTTCCGGTCGGGGTCACTGTGACTTACTGGCTCGACGGTCAGGAAATTGCACCGCAGGATCTCGCAGGTCAGAGCGGCCATGTAAAGATACGTTTCGACTATGAGAACAGGACTTCCATGACAGTTGCGGTGCATGACAGGTCTTACAATGTGAAGGTGCCGTTTGTGGTGATGACGGCAATGGTGCTGCCGGAGGATACATTTGCACATATAGATGTGACCAACGGTAGATGCATGAGCTTTGAGGGCCAGAACATGGTCCTCGGATACGCAATCCCGGGACTTGCGGAAAGCTTGCGGCTTGAAGATTTCGAGCCGACTGAGCAGGTGGAGATTCCATCCTATGTCGAAGTCGAGTGTGATGCGCAGGATTTTGAGTTAAGCTTTACGGCGACCGTCGTGACGAACGGGCTTTTTAAGGACATTAAGGACGATGATCTGGATGATATCGACGAGCTGACCGATAATATGAAGGAGCTGAACGATGCCACATCCGAGATGGTGGACGGTGCGGGGAAGCTGCTTGAGGGGACGGAGACATTTGAATCCGGACTTGCGGAGTATGTGTCGGCGGTATCGCAGGTGTCAGAGGGCATGAGCCAACTGTCTGACGGCATCGCTCAGTTATCAGACAACAAAGGCAAACTCTACGAAGGTTCGGCTGCTCTGTCGCAGGGTCTTTCGAAACTGGAGGAGTCCCTGCCGGAAAACCTCACTGTTGCGGGGCTTACCGGTGACCAGAAATTGGAGGATATCCTGAATGCGCTTGCAGCCGACGCGAAGGTCCTGGCTGATGCCATGGTCACGCTGAAGGGCGAGAATGAGTGGGAGAAAGTCTTTGAGGATATGCAGTCTTACGTCACGCTGGTCCAGTCGTCATATATGGGTGCCGAGACTGAGCTTGCTCAGGCTGAGGCAGAGTATGAGAATCTCTCTGAATCCATAGCTGACAGTGTTTCTTCTGCTGCAAATGAAATCGGCGAAGCTGCGGGCAGCGCCGCGACAAGCGCTGCGAATGACAGAATTTCCGAAATTGTCTCTTCTCTCGATTTTTCTGAAGCAAATCTGACACCTGAACAGGAGGAAATGATCCGCGCTCAGATTGCGGAAGACCTCTCAGGCATAGATATCAGCGGAGATGTGTCAGAAGTCGTTTCAGCTGATGCGAACAGCCGGATAGAGAGCACGGTTTTATCTGTGGAGGAGCAGCGCATGGCACATGTAGCCGCGGCTAAAGCCTGCCTCGATCAGATTACAGAGGCCGCAGATTCTAATAAGGAAGCCATTGCAGCTTTGGATACGGAGACTATCCGAAAAGCTGCTGATGACATGAAGACTCAATTCCTTGCCCTCACAGAGTATTCGGATGATATGGACAAGCTTGAGGGCGGTGTTCAATCTGTAAGGAAGATGTATTCGGACCTCAAGGATGGAATCGACCAGCTTGCAACGGGATCCGGCCAGCTGACGGAGGGAATATCTCAGTTCAACAGCGGCATCGACGCGCTCTACAGCGGAGCGTTGCTTCTCACCCAGGGTACGTCTGCGATCGAATCCTACGGGAGCCCGCTGCTTGAAGGGGCTTCTGCGTTGACTGAAGGCATGTCTGCCCTGCATGATGGAATTAAGACATTTGATGAGGAGGCAATACAGGAGCTTACAGACCTGGCGGGAGATGACCTGCTCAATCTTTCGAGCAGGATACGCGCGATCAAGATATGTGATACTTCTTATCAGACATTCTCGGGGCTTGCGCCGGGCAGGAAGGGAAGCGTTAAATTCATTATTGAGACAGAGGAGATTGCGCGAGATTAAGTGCCTCCGGCGGATCACAACCGCGCAATGATGAAGGTGCTTCGCACTTTGCGCGGCGCGGCAAGAACGCCGAGGCGTTCTTGATTAATTGAGGCAGAATAAATGGAGTTAAAAGGCAGCTGAACAAGCTTATATCGAGCTTGTCAGCTGCCTTTGGTATCTAAGATTTCATTGTGTGGAGGCGAAGGCGGCTGAAATGAAGTTCTTCAGCGCTTCAGATGCCATTAATCTTTACAGTGTGAATATTCTATCCTTGCCATTCTCCTCAAGCTTTTTAAGAACAGCTGCCGGATCTTTGAACTTCTCGAGAAGGATCATTGCCGCGATGACGTATGGCTTGAATGAAGCCTCCTTGTAGAGCGGATCGCGGTATCTGTCGAAGACAGAGGCGTCGACCTCGCCTGCTGCACAGCTCACATCTGTTATATCTGCCGGCAGGCAGTGCAGATAGAGGGCTTTGCCGTCTTTGGTCGTTGCCATGAGCTCTTCGGAGCAGGTCCAGTCTTTGTGCTCGGCGTTCTGGGCAAGCAGCTCTTTTTCAAGAGCGTCAATGCCGTCGAAATCGCCCTTGCCATATAGGTCTGTACGTTTTTCCATGGCTGCGAACGGAGCCCAACTCTTCGGATATACAATGTCCGCATCCTTGAAAGCTTCTGCCATGCTGTTGGTCTTGGTATAGGATCCGCCGGAAGCAGCAGCGTTCTTTTTAGCGACTTCCTCGACCTCAGGCATGACGTCGTAGCCTTCGGGGTGGGCGAGGACAACATTTGCTCCTAATCTTGTGAGAAGACCGATCGCGCCCTGGGGAACAGAGAGCGGCTTTCCGTAGGACGGTGAATATGCCCATGTCATTGCAATTTTCTTGCCCTTGATGTTCTCGATGCCTCCGAACTCGTGGATGACGTGGAGGGTATCGGCCATGAGCTGGGTCGGATGGTCGATGTCGCACTGGAGGTTGACAAGGGTCGGTCTCTGCTCGAGAACGCCGGCCTCGAAGCCCTCCTGTACAGCTTCGGTCACTGCGTGCATGTAAGCGTTGCCCTTGCCGATGTACATGTCGTCGCGGATGCCGATGACGTCTGCCATGAAGGAAATCATGTTCGCGGTCTCGCGGACTGTCTCACCGTGCGCGATCTGGGACTTCTT